>NZ_JBSHDN010000417.1:0-1044 GCF_053616335.1 Nocardiopsis sp. NPDC055824 | reverse complement strand
CCGCTCCACCCCCGCCCCCGAGCAGCACACCGCCCCTCCCCTCGTGGCCGCGCCGATCGGCCAAGCAGCTCCACCGCCCGCGACCACACCGCAGAACACGGCCACCGACAACAACCAGCGCTCCACGCCCTCGGAACGGGACAACGGTGGGCGTCCGTCCCAGCGCACCGACGGCACCCGCACCCCGGACCCGTCCCCACAGCGCCCAACCGGCGACGCCCCCAAGGTCACCACCGAGAGCACCCCGCCCGCTCCGCAGACCACGACCACCGACGGCCCCACCGCCACCGATGAACCGCGTGCGGTCCCCCACGGCACCTCCGACCCCGAACAGCAGACCTCACCGGCCGAGGTCCCGCTGCCCCCGTCTCCCGTCACCGAGAGCGACGGTCAGCAGGACACCGACACCACCTCCGAGAGCGCACCGCCCCAGGACACGCAGGACACCGGGCACGCCCCCTCCGACCGCGACGGCGAACAGCCCGACCAGCGCGGCGAGGACACCCCCCGGAACGACGACCGCCCCCAGGACGGAGACGAGGACCAGGCCGGAGACGGCACAGGACGGTCCGACGACGGCGACCGGTCGGGCGAGCAGAGCGGTGAACGGTCGGGAGACGACAGGGACCGGTCAGGGAACGAGAGCCGCGAGGACTCCCCCGCCGGAGAGGGCCAGACGCCCGGAGCGACCCTGTCCCGGAACACGGACGGTGTCCCGCAGGACCCGGAGACACCGCGGCCCCGTCCGCAACCGCTCCCCGACGCTCAGGCCGGTCCGGGACGCAACGGCCCGCCCTCCCCCGCCACCGTGGAGCCCCCAGCCACGACCGACAACCGGGAGACCACAACCCCGCCCAACAGCGGGACGCCGGCACCGGGCGCCGGGCACGCCCCGCCCGCCACCGAGGCCACCACACCCGACACGATCCAGGGCACTCCGGTCCCCGCGCAGAACACGGACGCGCCTGCGGCGCCGCCCGCCGCCGGCCCCGAGCGCGCCGCGGACAGCGGCTCCCCCACCCCCGGAGCCACGCGCACCGACCC
>NZ_JBSHDN010000416.1:0-1057 GCF_053616335.1 Nocardiopsis sp. NPDC055824 | reverse complement strand
GCGTGAAGCGGATCCGGCCCTCCCCTGCTGTGGGCGATACTGGACTCGAACCAGTGACCTCGTCGGTGTGAACGACGCGCTCTAGCCAACTGAGCTAATCGCCCTGAACTGCTGCGCTGCCCGCCCTCTCGGCCGGACAAGAAAAACTTTAGCGCATGTTCGGGGGTGCTCGACGCACACGGCCCGCCCGGCGGACCCACCAACCTGTGACAGAGGTCACACGTTACTACCGGCGGGTTCGTGGGAGTGTCTTCTGTCGGTGGTGATTCCCGCCCTGAGAAGGAGTTCCCGCCCCCGTGGCCCCGTCGAGTACCGCCGCGACATTACCTCCGCGTGACGCGGACCACCCGACATGGGGAAATCTTTGGTTTCTCCTGGTCATTACAGTGACGAAGGATCGTGGAGCCGCGTTGCGGCGAGCTGGGCCCGCTGGGCGGGCAGCGAGACCTCCGGTCCCATCCGACCAAGAAAGTCTCCGTACTCACGTCATGTTCCGCGGGAAGCCGCGTTGGAGCGGGTGAGACGGCAACCGACCCGCGCCGCAACGAGCAGGGCCGGACGAGAAAAGGTTTGGCGAACATGAACAGTAGCGACACCACTGCCACCGCCGAGCTGGGCCTGCGGCTCGTGGTTCCCGAACGCACCTCGGTTCCGCTGGTCGCGCGGCTGGACTACAGCTCGGACGACCCCTACGCGATCCGGGTCGCGTTCCACACCGGCGAGGACAACCCCGTCGAGTGGATCTTCGCGCGCGAACTCCTCACCGTCGGCATCGTGCGCCCCGTGGGCGAGGGCGACGTGCGCGTGTGGCCCTCCAAGGACGAGAGCGGCGAGCGCAGCGTGAGCATCGCGCTCTCCTCGCCCTTCGGCCAGGCGGAGTTCGACACCCAGGTCTCCCCGCTGGCGGAGTTCCTGCACAGGACCTACGAGATCGTGCCCGCGGGCCAGGAGGCCCAGTTCGTGGACCTCGACGAGGAGATCCAGCAGCACCTCCACTCCTGAGGCCCCGTACGGGACCCAGGGACCCCTGACACGACGGAGGGGCGGCGCACGGAGC
>NZ_JBSHDN010000415.1:0-1060 GCF_053616335.1 Nocardiopsis sp. NPDC055824 | reverse complement strand
GGTCGGAGTCGCGCCGCGGGCGCCGGGCGGCCCGGCCCGGCGGGCGGCGCTCCGGCGGTCCCGGCGGGGCCGCCCGGTGATCGGCCCCCGGTTTCACCGCGGGGGAGGCGTGCTGCCAGGATGCCGTCAGCACTGGTAGGAACCGTGAGGAGAGACATGGATCTGGGGATCGCGGGAAAGGTCGCTCTGGTCACCGCGGCCAGCTCCGGCCTGGGAAGGGCCATCGCCGTCGCCCTGGCCGCCGAGGGCGTGCACGTGGCCGTGACCGGCCGTGACAAGGAGCGCCTGGAGGCCACCGTCGCGGCGTGCGCCGAGCACGGCGTGTCCGCGCTGGCCGTGGAGTGGGACCTGGCCGACCACGGGGGCGCGGCCGGGGTCGTCGAAAGGGTGGCCGCCGAGCTCGGCCCGGTCGACATCCTGGTCAACAACACCGGCGGACCGCCGCCCACCCCCGCCCTGGGCCAGCAGGCCGGGGTGTGGGAGGACATGTACGGGTCCATGGTCCTGCCCGTCATCCGGCTCACCGACGCCGTGGTCGGCGGCATGCGCGAGCGCGGCTGGGGCCGGATCATCACCAGCACCTCGTCCGGGCCGATCACGCCCATCCCGAACCTGGGCATCTCCAACACCCTGCGGGCCTCGCTGCACGCCTGGTCCAAGACGGTGTCCAACGAGGTGGCGGCGGACGGGGTGACCGTGAACGTCATCGTCCCCGGCCGGATCACCACGCCCCGCACGGACTCGCTGGACCGGGGCCGCGCCGAGCGCGAGGGCCGCCCGTTCGAGGAGGTGCGCAGCGAGTCGAGCGCCCAGATTCCCGCCGGGCGCTACGGCACCACGGAGGAGTACGGGGCGGTGGCCGCGTTCCTGGCGAGCCGCCAGGCCGCCTACGTCACCGGTTCGACGGTCCGGGTGGACGGCGGGCAGATCCCCTCTGTGTAGTTCCTCCGCGGAGGCCGGACCCGGCCTCCGCCGGGGCCCGGGGCCCGGGGTGCGCCGTGTGCGCGCCCGCGGGCGCCGGTCCGGGCGGTGTCCCGGGGCGCGCCGCCGAACGGTGGCG
>NZ_JBSHDN010000414.1:0-1125 GCF_053616335.1 Nocardiopsis sp. NPDC055824 | reverse complement strand
GCGCGGAGCGCCGCCCCCGCCCGCGTCCGGCTCCTCATCCGGCGTCGGGCAGCGCGCGGAGGATTCGCTCGGCGTGGGTCCAGAGCACGGCGCCGCCGATGCCCGGCACGATCCGGCGCCGGGCCCCCGGCACGCGCCGGGCGAGCCGGTCCCCGTTGTCCGGTGAGTGGGAGGTGTCCTGCTCGCCGTACCAGACCCCCACCGGGACGGTGATCCCGTCCAGGGCCAGGCCCCAGGGGCTCATCGCCAGGACGGTGTCCCTCGCGTACCCGGCCGTGCCCTGGGCGAACGCCTCGGCCATCGCCCCGCGGTAGGCGGACTCGAAGGCCGGAGCGCGGTACACGGCCAGGTCGGAGGCGGGACTCGCCGCCGTGACCATGTCCCACATGGCCTCCGGGCCCATGCCTTCCAGCAGGCGGGAGGCCTCCTCCGGATCGGACGCGACGAGGCCGACCATGGCCTTGGGGCCGTCCGGGAGGGCGTCCGGGACCAGGGCGACCTCGTCCGCGGCGGATACGACGGTGAGGCTCCGGGCAACCCCGGCGACCGCGCAGGCGAAGGCGAACGGGGCGCCCTGCGAATTGCCCACGACATGGGGGCGCCCGAGGGACCGCGCCGCGCACAGGTCGCGCACGTCGGCGGCGAAGTCCGCGAGGGTCCGCCCCGGCAGCGGGTCGGATGCCCCCAGCCCGGGGCGGTCGACGGAGACGAGCCGGAGCCCGAGGAGGCGGAGCAGGTGGGTCCCGAAGCCCAGTGAGCGGCCGGTGGCCGCACCGGGACACAGCAGGACCGGCCGGTCACGCGGGTCGCCCCACTCGCTCCAGGCCAGGGCGCGGCCGTCGGGCAGGGCGGTCCGTCCGGAGCGCTCGGGTGGTGCGGTTCCCAGTTGCATGCCGGGCATCCTAGACGGCGGGCCGCTCCGTGCCGCAGCAGCCCGGGCCGCCCCGACCCCGCCGGGACGGCCGCGCCGGGCCGGGAGGCCGCCGTCCTGCGGGAGACCGACCGCCTCGACCGGCGCGAGCGTCCGCGGAACCGTTCCGGGGACGCCGGACCCCCGCGTCCTGTCGCGCGTCAGGCGACGCCGACGGCGGCGCGCACCCGGTCGATCGTGGCGCGCGCACGCTC
>NZ_JBSHDN010000413.1:0-1129 GCF_053616335.1 Nocardiopsis sp. NPDC055824 | reverse complement strand
CGAAGTTACGGGGGCAATTTGCCGAGTTCCTTAACCATAGTTCACCCGAACGCCTCGGTATTCTCTACCTGACCACCTGAGTCGGTTTAGGGTACGGGCCGCCATGAAACTCGCTAGAGGCTTTTCTCGACAGCATAGGATCATCCACTTCACCACAATCGGCTCGGCATCAGGTCTCAGACTATAGCCAGGCGGATTTACCTACCTGACGTCCTACACCCTTACCCCGGGACAACCACCGCCCGGGATGGACTACCTTCCTGCGTCACCCCATCACTCACCTACTACCAGCTCGGGCCACCGGCTCCACCACTTTCCATTCCCCGAAGGGTCCGGAACGGCTTCACGGACTTAGCATCGCCTGATTCGATATTGGGCGTTTCAAAGCGGGTACCGGAATATCAACCGGTTGTCCATCGACTACGCCTGTCGGCCTCGCCTTAGGTCCCGACTTACCCTGGGCAGATCAGCTTGACCCAGGAACCCTTAGTCAATCGGCGCACACGTTTCTCACGTGTGTATCGCTACTCATGCCTGCATTCTCACTCGTGAACCGTCCACAACTCGCTTCCGCGGCTGCTTCACCCGGCACACGACGCTCCCCTACCCATCACAGCGGGCGTTGGCCCTATTGCTGCAATGACACGACTTCGGCGGTACGCTTGAGCCCCGCTACATTGTCGGCGCGGAATCACTTGACCAGTGAGCTATTACGCACTCTTTCAAGGGTGGCTGCTTCTAAGCCAACCTCCTGGTTGTCTCTGCGACTCCACATCCTTTCCCACTTAGCGTACGCTTAGGGGCCTTAGTCGATGCTCTGGGCTGTTTCCCTCTCGACCATGGAGCTTATCCCCCACAGTCTCACTGCCGCGCTCTCACTTACCGGCATTCGGAGTTTGGCTAAGGTCAGTAACCCGGTAGGGCCCATCGCCTATCCAGTGCTCTACCTCCGGCAAGAAACACACGACGCTGCACCTAAATGCATTTCGGGGAGAACCAGCTATCACGGAGTTTGATTGGCCTTTCACCCCTAACCACAGGTCATCCCCCAGGTTTTCAACCCTGGTGGGTTCGGTCCTCCACGAGGTCTTACCTCCGCTTCAACCTGCCCATGGCTAGATCACTTCGC
>NZ_JBSHDN010000412.1:0-1254 GCF_053616335.1 Nocardiopsis sp. NPDC055824 | reverse complement strand
CCACGGGTCCCACCGGGCCCCGCGCCGTTCCCACGCCTCCCCCGACCTCGGGATCCGCGTTCCCGCCGTGTCG
Organism: Nocardiopsis sp. NPDC055824; assembly: GCF_053616335.1. Lineage (NCBI taxonomy): Bacteria > Bacillati > Actinomycetota > Actinomycetes > Streptosporangiales > Nocardiopsidaceae > Nocardiopsis > Nocardiopsis sp. NPDC055824. The sequence goes on along the minus strand of NZ_JBSHDN010000412.1, from coordinate 1,181 downwards.
CGCAAAGGCGGGGCGCACACCGGTCACGGTCTTTTCGCCAATGGCTTCGGAAACGACAGGGAAATGTCGGGCGAATGACACCGGGGAAACCTGGAAACGCGTCGGTGACGTCATCGCGCTCCCCTCACGAAAGCCTTTCCCCCTACACCCGGTCGGGACCTCTGACTACGGGGGCAGGTGGTTTGCATTCTGACCGGAAGCGGACAGAGAAATCTCCGGGTCACCCTTTGCGCACGGTCCGTGGTCCGTGTTCTTTTATGAACTGGCAAGTAACCACCCCCCACGAAGGGTCCCCCCATGCCACACACCCACCCGTCCGGACCGGATCGGCGCACCATCCTGCGCGGAGCGGCCGCGGCCTCGGGAGTCGCCGTCCTCGGCGGCGCGCTCACCGTGGGCGGCGCCACGAGCGCCTCCGCCCAGGCAGCCCCCTCGTTCCTGTACTGGCGGGGCGCCTGGAACGCCCGGCCGCCGTCGAGCCCGATCCAGGTCCTGGCCAACCGGCCGAGCTACATCGTGGTCCACCACACCGCGACGCCCAACAGCACCAACTACTCGCTCGACCACGCCCTGGCCCTGTCCCGGTCGATCCAGAACTACCACATGGACAGCAACGGCTGGATCGACGCCGGTCAGCAGCTGACCATCAGCCGCGGCGGGCACGTCATGGAGGGCCGCGACCGCACCCCGGAGGCCGTCGGGGCGGGCCACCACGTCGTGGGAACCCACGTCGCCAACAACAACAGCACCTGCATCGGGATCGAGAACGAGGGCACCTACATGACCACGGGGCCCACCCAGGCCCTGACCAACGCCCTCGTCGCCACCCTGTCCTGGCTGTGCGGGGCCTACGGGCTCAACCCCCAGAGCGCGATCCGCGGGCACCGGGACTTCAACGCCACCGCCTGCCCCGGGGACGTGCTGTACGCGATGCTCCCCGACCTGCGCAACGCCACCGCCTCCGTGCTCACGGCCCAGGGCGTGGACCTCCACTCGCTGCGCGAGCCCTCCGGTGAGGGGCCGACCTTCCCGCCCGTGCCGGAGGACGAGCCGCAGCGCGAGTTCTACCACGGCCCCGGCCGGGGACCCGACGACTTCACCCGCTGACCCGGCGCGAGAACGCCTCCCCGTTCGGCGTCGCTCGTGCGCGTCTGCCGGCGGTGCCCGCCGTCCCCCGGCGG
>NZ_JBSHDN010000411.1:0-1305 GCF_053616335.1 Nocardiopsis sp. NPDC055824 | reverse complement strand
ACCCGACGGGTCGCCCCCGGCGCGCGGCACTGGCGCAGGAGGCGACGTGAGCGACCGGCTGACCATCCCCCAGGAACACGTCGACTGGCGGACCAAGGGGCTGTGGTGGCCGGGCGGGCCCCTCACCCTGGAGGAGTTCGCGGCCCGCCGCGACAACCTGTTCACGGGTCCCTTCACCTGGCCGCTGATGGTCCTGAGGGCCTCCGCGCTGGAGCGCAACATCACCGCGCTCGCCGACTTCACCCGCGAGGGCGGGCTGCTGTTCGCACCGCACGGCAAGACCTCCATGGCACCCGCCCTCATCCAGCGCCAGCTGGACGCGGGCGCGTGGGGCGTCACCGCCGCCACCGCCAACCAGGTCCTGGACCTCAGGCGGTTCGGGGTCCGCCGCATCCTGCTCGCCAACCAGCTGTTCGACGGGAAGGTCCTGCGCTGGGCGGCGGACGAGGCCGCGGCCGATCCCGGCTTCGAGTTCCTGTTCTACGCCGACTCGGCCGAGGGGGTCGCGGCAGCCGCCCGCTCCGTCGCCGGCCGGGAGGGCGGGCGCCCCCTCCGGATCCTGGTGGAGCGCGGGGTGCCGGGCGGCCGGACCGGCTGCCGCACCCGCGAGGAGGTCCTCGCCGTCGCGCGCGCGGTCGAGGAGGCGCCGGGGCTGGCCCTGGCGGGCGTCGCCGGCTACGAGGGGCCGCTGGGCGACGCGGACGCGGTCCGGGGGTTCCTCCGGGACCTCTCCGGCGACGCCGCCGCCCTCACGGACGCGCTCGGGGTGGGCCAGCCGATCGTCTCGGTGGGCGGCAGCGCGTGGTTCGACCTGGTCGCGGAGGAGATGGGCGGCCGGACCGAGTACATCCCCGTCCTCCGCAGCGGGGCCTACGTCGCCCACGACGACGGCCTGTACAGGAGGACGACCCCCTACAACCGCCTCCCCGAGGGGCCCGGGGCCCTCGCGGGCGCCCTGGAGCTGTGGGCCCAGGTGACCTCGACGCCGGAGAGGGGGCTGGCGATCGCCGCACTGGGGCGCCGGGAGGCCAACTACGACCAGGGGTTCCCCGTCCCGCGCCTGCTGCGCCGCGCGGACGGGGGAGCGGAGGCGGCGGAGGGCGTCGAGATCACCGACCTCAACGACCACCACGCCTACCTGCGGGTCCCGCCGGAACTGGGCGTCCGTCCCGGGGACCTGCTCTCGTTCGGCATCTCGCACCCGTGCACCGCGTTCGACCGCTGGCACGTCATCCCGGTGGTGGACGACGCCGACACCGTCGTGGACGCGGTCGCCACCTACTTCTGACCGGCACCCGGCCTCCG
>NZ_JBSHDN010000410.1:0-1330 GCF_053616335.1 Nocardiopsis sp. NPDC055824 | reverse complement strand
GCCCGTGCCCCGGCCCGGGCCGCCGGCGGCGTGCCGGGTGCGTGCGGGGGGCGACGGCCCGGCCGTGCTCTCGTTCACGGATCCTCCCGACGAGGTGGTGCTGGTGCGCCCGGGACAGCGGGTCGCGCTGACCCCCGGCCCCGGGGGCGAGGTGGTGGTGGACGCCGAGCGGGACCGCCTGGCGGCGCGCACGTGGGAGGTGTGCCGGGTCGACGGGGGCCGGGTGAGCCCCGTCGAGGACGTCGAGATCCACCAGCACGGCTACCCGCTGGCCGCCGACGGCGTCGACCGGCTCGCCCTGGTGGTCCCCGCCCGTTCCGGCAAGGGCCGTCTGGTGCTGCACGTGCGCCGCTCCGCCCGCCACGCGGAGGTGGAGCGCGTGGAGGTCGCCGACGGGCTGATCACCGTGCGGGGGCGGGTCCTGGGCCGGGGCGGGCCGGACGCCGGGGCCAGACTCGCCGTGCGGCTCCGCGAGGCGCCGCAGGCCCCGCGGGAGTTCTCGGCCCCGGTGGCCGCCGACGGCCTCTTCACCGCGGTGATCGACCCGGAGGCGGTGGTGCGCGGTCGGGAGGGGATGTCGCAGAAGTGGGAGATGCGGCTGGTGCTGTCCGACGGCGCCGAGTGCACCCTGGGCCGTCACCTGTCCGGGGTGGCCGGCTACAAGAAGATCATCGACTACCCGGCGCAGCGGGTGGAGTCCCCGCACGGGGGCGGGGTACGGGTGCGGCCCTACTACACGGTCAACGACCGCCTGGGGCTGCTGACGTCCCCGTCCGCGCCGTCCCTGGAGGTGGGCGAGGTACGGGTGCGTTCGACGGGGCTCCACGGAAGGCGTCTGCGGTTCGAGGCGCACCTGGACGGCCCGTTTCCGGAGGGTGCCGAGTACGCGGTGGAGGTGGTGCGCGGCACCGACGTGGGCCGGCGCTTCCCCCTGCACGCCGAGGGTCCGCGGAGTCGGCCGGGGACGGCCTCCGTCCCCGGGGGCGGTCGCCTCGTGGGGACCCTGCCGCTGCTCCGGGGCGAGGAGTACGGCGACGCGTCCCCTCTTCGGGTCACGTGGCAGCTGCGGCTCCTGGCGGGGCCCGCGGACGCGATGGGCCGGGTGAGGGCCGAAGAGGTTCCCGGGCACACGGCACGCCGCTGGAGCCGTGGCCCGTACCTGCGTTCGGTGACAGTGACGCCGGTGGGATCGGGCGACCTCAAGGTCACCGTCGCCGACGTGCACCTGTGGGGCTCGGTCAGCCGGCGTCTGCGCTGACGCGCGGCGGCGTCCCGGCGGGCCGCGGCCGCCACCGGAGCACGGCGTCCGCGGGCGGGTCCCGGCAGGGCC
>NZ_JBSHDN010000409.1:0-1336 GCF_053616335.1 Nocardiopsis sp. NPDC055824 | reverse complement strand
GGCCCGAAGGGCCCGGCCTCCCGTGTGCCGGGGCGCCCCCGGGTGGACCGGCGCCCCCGCCCGGCGCGCTCCCGGCCCCCGGGCGCGGAGGGGCCGGGGCCCCGGGAGGACTACCCTGCTGACCATGGCATCCTCACCAACCGGTCCGGAACCGGACGACGCCGCCCCGTGGGTGGACCGCAGCGACGACGGTACCCGCGCCTGGGTCGACGAGGCGGTCCGCAAGGTCGTGGCGGACGCGAACCGTTCGGCCGACACCCACCTGCACGTGTTCCCCCTGCCCCCGGAATGGGGCATCGACCTGTACCTGAAGGACGAGTCGGTGCACCCCACCGGCAGCCTCAAGCACCGGCTGGCGCGTTCGCTGTTCCTGTACGGGCTCGCCAACGGGTGGATCCGCGAGGGCACCACGATCGTGGAGGCCAGCTCGGGGTCCACCGCGGTCTCGGAGGCCTACTTCGCGCAGCTGATCGGGCTGGACTTCATCACGGTCATCCCGCGCAGGACCAGCCCGGAGAAGATCGCCCTCATCGAGCGGTACGGCGGCCGGTGCCACTTCGTGGACAGCCCGCCCGCGATGTACACCGAGGCGGAGCGGCTCGCGGCGGAGAGCGGCGGCCACTACATGGACCAGTTCACCTACGCCGAGCGGGCCACCGACTGGCGCGGGAACAACAACATCGCCGAGTCGATCTTCGAGCAGCTCGGCATGGAGCGCTACCCCTGTCCCGACTGGATCGTGGTGGGGGCGGGCACCGGGGGCACGTCCGCGACCATCGGGCGGTACCTGCGGTACCGGCGGATGGACACCCGGCTGGCCGTCGTGGACCCGGAGAACTCGGCGTTCTTCCCCGGCTGGGTCACCGGCGCCCCGGACTACGCCACGGGGATGCCCTCCAGGATCGAGGGCATCGGCCGCCCCCGGATGGAGCCGAGCTTCGTCCCCTCCGTGATCGACCTCATGATCCCCGTGCCCGACGCGGCGAGCATCGCCGCGATGCGGCACCTGTACGACCACACCGGCCTGTCCGCCGGCGGCTCGACGGGCACCAGCCTGTGGGGGGTGTGGCACCTCGTCGCCAGGATGCTCCGTGAGGGCCGCAGGGGCAGCGTGGTCACCCTGATCTGCGACGGCGGCGAACGCTACCAGCACAGCTACTACGACGACGGCTGGGTGGCGCAGAAGGGCCTGGACCCCGCCCCCTACCGGGCCTCCATCGACCAGTTCCTCGGGGACGGCGTGTGGGAGCCCCCCGCCGCCCCCTGAGGACGCGCGAAGGGCCCGCACCGGGGGGCGGGCCCGTCGCGCGAGGGCCTCTCCGGCCCCCGCCCGGTC
>NZ_JBSHDN010000408.1:0-1382 GCF_053616335.1 Nocardiopsis sp. NPDC055824 | reverse complement strand
GGCCTCCGGCACGGCCCCCGCGCCGGAGGCGGCCGACCGCACTTCCCCACCCCCCGAGACACAAACTCAAAGTAGCCGTTGAGTTACCCAAAGTGTGCAAAGATCGTGGGCATGACCTCGTCCACCTCACACAAGATCCTCGCCCCCCTGGCCGCCGTCGCGGTCGCCCTGGGAGGACTGGCCCTCGTCGAGAGACTCCCCGCACCGGCCTCCGCCGCCACCCGGGCCGCCGGGACGCCGCAGCACGCCGCGCCCGCCCGCGCCAGTGGTGAGGCGACGACGCGCGTGGACGGGATCTCCCACCAGACGGCGGCCGTCACGAGCACCCAGCACCGGGCCGTGCTGGACTACTGGACCGCCGAGCGGATGGCCGCGGCCCAGCCCATCACCAGCATGCTGGAGGGAGCCCTCCTGCCGCCCGCGGCGCACCCCGCTCCGGACGGCGTCGACCACCAGGCGTCCCCGCGCGCCGACAGCCGGGGTGAGCGCTGGACCGCCGGCGGCCTGGTCACGAAGACCACCGGCAAGGTCTACCTGACCATGGACGGCCGCGACTTCACCTGTTCGGCCTCGGTCGTGGACTCCGCCAACAAGAGCACCGTGGTCACCGCGGGCCACTGCGCCAAGGACGGCAAGGGGTCGTGGGCGCGCAACTGGACCTTCGTGCCGGGCCACGACGCCGGGAAGGACCCGTACGGCAGGTTCACCGCCCGCGACATGCTCGTCGCCCCGCAGTGGTCGCGCGAGGCCGACGACAGCTACGACTTCGCCATGGTGGTGCTGAACAAGAGCGGCGGGACCGCCGTCCAGGACGAGGTCGGGTCCCAGCGGATCTCGTTCGGCTCCTGGACCGCGGACAAGGTCCGCGACGGCGTGCAGGTGTACACGTTCGGATACCCCTCGGCCTCGCCCTTCGACGGCCAGGACCTGCACTACTGCTCGGGCCGCACCAGGCCGGACACGGGCGGCACCACCGCCAACGGCGTGCGGTGCAGCATGACGCAGGGGTCCAGCGGCGGGCCCTGGTTCACGGGCTTCGACACCTCGACCGGACGGGGCACGATCTCCTCGGTGGTCAGCTTCAAGTACGCCGACGACCGCTCCACCCAGTACGGCCCCCGGCTGGGCGCGGAGGCGCGCAAGCTGTACGACCACGCCGCGGGGCTCTAGGACGTGGTCCGCGGGCGCTTGCGGTCGGCTCGGCGCCTGCGCCGATCGCCGCGAGCGGTCGCCGGGTCCTCTCTCGCGGGACGAGCGGCGAAGGTCGGCCCGGGTTCGGCCGTCCGGGCGCGGTCGGCGCGGTGGGAGGCGGCCCGACGGCCGCCTCCCCGGCCCGGGCCGGGGAGGCGGTGGCCGCCGCTCCGGCGGGCGCACGGGAGGGG
>NZ_JBSHDN010000407.1:0-1430 GCF_053616335.1 Nocardiopsis sp. NPDC055824 | reverse complement strand
CCGAGGGCCCCACCCCTCCGGGGGTCGGGCACTCGTGTTTTCCAGGAGGGCGGACGCCTGGGGCGCCGCCCTCCGACGGTGGGCCTGAACGGATGGGTGTGATGGACGAGAACGGGACGACGGCCGGGGCCGGGCCCGCGGGGGAGCCCCCGCGCGGCGCCGCGGCGGAGGAGCCGGGACGCGCCGGTGTTCCAGGGGGCGCCGGGGCCGGTGGCGCCGCCGGCCCCCCGGAGGCCGGCGCGGGCGACGCGTCCGGGGCCGAGCCGGCGGTCAGGATCCGGCTGGACATCGCCTACGACGGCACGGACTTCTCGGGGTGGGCCGCGCAGCCCGGGCGCCGAACGGTGCAGGGCGAGCTGGAGTCGGCCCTGGAGAGGGTCCTGCGGCTGCCGCGCGTGGCACTGACCTGCGCGGGTCGCACGGACGCCGGGGTGCACGCCAGGGGGCAGGTGGCGCAGGCCGACATCCCGGCGGCCACCTGGGAGGCCGAGGGGGAGAGGGTGCTCCGCCGCCTCGCCGGGGTCCTGCCCAAGGACGTGCGCGTGACCGGGGCCCGGAAGGCCCCACCGGGGTTCGACGCGCGGTTCTCCCCGCTGTTCCGGCGCTACGAGTACCACGTGAGCGACGCCCCCCACGGGGTGGACCCGCTGCTGCGCCGGTCGGTGCTGTGGCACAGGAGCCCGCTGGACGAGGGGCGGATGAACGAGGCAGCGGCGCGGCTGGTCGGCGAGCACGACTTCGCGGCCTTCTGCAAGAAGCGGGAGGGCGCCACGACCGTCCGGGAGCTGCTGCGCCTGGAGTGGGCGCGTGTGGACACCCACCTGCTGCGCGGGACGATCCAGGCGGACGCCTTCTGCCACAACATGGTGCGCGCCCTCGTGGGGGCGCTCCTGGCCGTGGGCGACGGGCGCCGGGACGCGGACTGGCCGGGGACGGTGCTCGGCGCGGCCGTGCGCGACTCCTCCGTGCACGTGGTGGGACCGCAGGGGCTCAGCCTGGAGGAGGTGCGCTACCCCGGGGACGAGGAGCTGGCGGCGCGGGCCTCGGCGACCCGGCGGGTGCGCGAGCTGCCCTGCCGGGGGCACTCGGCCTGACGCGGGGCGCCTGGCACGGGGCGCGGCGGCCGGGGACCGGCGGCGCGGCCGGGCCGCCGGGACGGTCAGGGCGTGCGGCGTCCGGTGCGGCCGGGCGCCGCGTCAGGCGTCCTGCGCGTCCTGTGCGGGGCAGCGGGGCCCGCGCGGCCTGCGCGACCGGTGCGGTGCAGCGGGGCCGGTGTGACCCCGGAATCCCCCCGCTTTCCACGGTAGGGCCGGGCCGTGGGCGGGGGAAGCCCGCTCCGCGGGCTGTGGACGGGGGCGGAGAGGCCGAGGACGACGGAGGGGGCGCCCGGTCCGGGCGCCCCCTCCCCGGGGGCCCGGGCGGATCAGGCG
>NZ_JBSHDN010000406.1:0-1517 GCF_053616335.1 Nocardiopsis sp. NPDC055824 | reverse complement strand
CCTCCGGGCGGCCGTGGCCGAGGGCCCGCCCCCGTGGGAGACCACGCGGGCGGGCCCTTCGGCGTTCACACCGTGACCGCTTCCGGACACACCGCGATAATCCCGCCTCACCGGGTTGGAGGCGCGGGTCCGGGTCATTAGCATCGGCCGGGTAGGCCCCTCACCGCGACCGGAACTCCCTGCGCGCCCCCGCTCCCGTGGCAGTTCCTCCCCCTCTGCCCTCCCGTGCCGCACCGGCCTCCGGCCCCGGGCCTCCTCGGCACGGCAGCACCTCAGGAAGCGATGTGACGCACGTGCCCATCCCCCGTCCCGGTCCCGCACGCCCCGTCCTCGCGGTCGCCGCGGTCTCGGCGCTCGTCCTCGGCCCCGCCGCCCCCGCGGCCTCCCTTCCCGCCGAACCGGCCGTCTACTCGGTGCGCGGGCAGTACACGGGCGTCGCCGAGCACGGCCACGCCGTCACCATGAGGGGCGAGACGTACACGACCACGAGCACGTTCAACGTCGACCTGGAGGGCGACCAGCTCCTCACCGCCTACTGCATCGACTTCCGCACCGGCATCGTCGGCGATGCCTGGTACCGCGAGGACCGGTGGGACACCTACCCCGGCAGGGGCGACTTCGCCGAACCGGGCAAGGTCCGGTGGATCCTCCTCAACTCCTATCCGGTCACCGGCCTCGGGGAGCTGCGCGAGGACACGGGCATCGCGGGCGTGGACGCGTCGGAGGCGCTGACCGCGACCCAGGCGGCGATCTGGCACTTCAGCAACGGCCTCGACCTGGAGGAGGTCCACCAGGGGCCCGAACTGGAGGCCGGGGTCGTCGAGGGCGACGTCGTCCGGCTCTACGACCACCTCGTGGAGCACGCGGAGGAGACGCCCGACGAGCCGGGGTCGGCGCTGACCGTCAGCCCCGACCGCGGCTCCGGGCTGGCCGGCGGGACCGTCGGCGAGTTCACCGTGGAGACCAGCGCCGACGAGGTCCCGGTGACCGTGGACGCCCCCGAGGGCGTGGAGCTGGTGGACCTCGGGAGCGGGGAGCCGGTGACCGGGGTCGGCGACGGCTCCACGGTCGGTTTCGCCGTTCCCGCGGACGCCGGGGCGGGCGAGGCGACCTTCACCCTGGAGGCCGAGGCGACCGTCCGGACCGGGCGCCTGTTCAGGGGCGAGTCGGACGAGCCCACCCAGACCCTGATCACCGCCCAGGACAGCGAGATCACCGTGTCGGACTCCGCCTCCGCGGCCTGGGACGCGCAGGGCGGGACCCCGCCTCCGATCGAGACCTCCGAGAGCCCCGCCGGGGCGGCCGGCGGCACGGACCCCGCGGACCGCGACGAGCGGCCGCTGGCCCTGACCGGTGGCGCGGTCGCCGCCCTGGTCGCGGCCGGTGCGCTCGCCCTGGGGGCCGGGGCGGTGCTCCTCCTCCTGGCCCGCAGGCGCAGGGCAGCGGCGGGGACGGGAACCGCCGACTAAGGGCCGCGCGGCCGGAGCCGGAGACGCGTGTGCCCGCCGCCCCCGGGA
>NZ_JBSHDN010000405.1:0-1540 GCF_053616335.1 Nocardiopsis sp. NPDC055824 | reverse complement strand
ACAAAAAACCGTGGCAGCGACCTACTCTCCCACCCCACCACAGGGCAGTACCATCAGCGCAAGGAGACTTAACGACCGGGTTCGGAAAGAGACCGGGTGTGACCCTCCAGCAATAACCACCACGGAAACCAACAACCCACCAGACCCACACCCCACACCACAACCCAGTGCAAGGGGATCACAGCGAGCCGAAACTCCGTGAAAAGTGTGCGCGAACATCCAATTATCTGCAGCGGACAAGCCCTCGGCCTATTAGTACCGGTCAGCTCCACCCCTCACAGGGCTTCCACACCCGGCCTATCAACCCCGTCGTCTACAGGGAGCCTTACCCTCTCAAAGGAGGCAGGAGACCTCATCTCGAAGCAAGCTTCCCGCTTAGATGCTTTCAGCGGTTATCCCTCCCGAACGTAGCCAACCAGCCATGCCCTTGGCAGGACAACTGGCACACCAGAGGTTCGTCCGTCCCGGTCCTCTCGTACTAGGGACAGCCCTTCTCAAGTCTCCAACGCGCACAGCGGATAGGGACCGAACTGTCTCACGACGTTCTAAACCCAGCTCGCGTGCCGCTTTAATGGGCGAACAGCCCAACCCTTGGGACCAACTCCAGCCCCAGGATGCGACGAGCCGACATCGAGGTGCCAAACCATCCCGTCGATATGGACTCTTGGGGAAGATCAGCCTGTTATCCCCGGGGTACCTTTTAGCCGTTGAGCGACACCGCTTCCACACGCCGGTGCCGGATCACTAGTCCCAGCTTTCGCTCCTGCTCGACACGTCCGTCTCACAGTCAAGCTCCCTTGTGCACTTACACTCAACACCTGATTACCAACCAGGCTGAGGGAACCTTTGGGCGCCTCCGTTACTCTTTGGGAGGCAACCGCCCCAGTTAAACTACCCACCAGACACTGTCCCCGAACCGGATCACGGTCCAAGGTTAGATGCCCGAAACAGTCAGAGTGGTATTTCACCAACGCCTCCACCGCCACTAGCGTGACAGCTTCACCGGCTCCCACCTATCCTACACAAACCATCCCAAACACCAATGTCAAGCTATAGTGAAGGTCCCGGGGTCTTTCCGTCCTGCTGCGCGAAACGAGCATCTTTACTCGTAGTGCAATTTCACCGGGCCCATGGTTGAGACAGTGGGGAAGTCGTTACGCCATTCGTGCAGGTCGGAACTTACCCGACAAGGAATTTCGCTACCTTAGGATGGTTATAGTTACCACCGCCGTTTACTGGCGCTTAGATTCCCAGCTTCGCAGGAGCGAACTCCCACTAACCGGTCCTCTTAACGTTCCAGCACCGGGCAGGCGTCAGTCCGTATACAGCGTCTTACGACTTCGCACGGACCTGTGTTTTTAATAAACAGTCGCTTCCCCCCGCTATCTGCGACCCCACCCAGCTCAGACCGCAAAGGCCATCACCAGACAGGGCTCCCCTTCTCCCGAAGTTACGGGGACAATTTGCCGAGTTCCTTAACCATGGTTCACCCGAACGCCTCGGTATTCTCTACCTGACCACCTGCGTCGGTTTAGGGTAC
>NZ_JBSHDN010000404.1:0-1579 GCF_053616335.1 Nocardiopsis sp. NPDC055824 | reverse complement strand
CACGCGCGGCGCCGGCCGAGCGCTGTCCGGGACACGTCGTCCCCGCTCCGGTCCGCGGACCCGAAGCAGGTCAGGGGCTTTTCTCGGCCACGGTCGGTCGCGCCTCCGCGACCGTGCGCGCGCCGCGCCGAACAGGTCGTGAAGCTGAGCTGAACAGCCGCGAACAGGTCTTCATGTGCGCCCTGATCGGGGTCACCATGAGTATGTGTCTGCCCTGCATCCCCACCACACGTCAGAGGCGCACCCGTCGGGACCAGGTGCGGGCCCCCGGCGTTCCCCCGGCGTCGCCGGTCCCCCCGGCGCGCCCCGCCCGTCCCGCTCCCCCGGCTACCGGCCCGTCGTGGACCTGGACTCGGGCGCGGTCGTCGCGGTGGAGGTCGTCGCCGCACCGCCCGCACCGCACCCCGCCGTCCCCGGGGGCCCTCCGAACGCGGAGATGGGCGTCCACGAGGGGACGGCCGTGGCCGACTGGGTGCTGGACCTCGTCGCGGAGGCGGCCGGGACCGAGAGCCTGCTGCCGCTCGTCCTCCCCCTGCCCGCGAGGATCCTGACCGCCGGGGAGGGGTTCGTGGCCCTGGTGGAGAGCCGGATGCGGCGCGCGGGCCGGCGCCCGCGCGACATCACCTTCCTGCTCGGCACGGACCTGGCCGACCTGCCGCGGTCGGTGGTCTCGCCGGGGGTGTCGCGCCTGAGGGCGGCGGGGTTCCGGTGCGGCTTCGGCACGTCGATGGTGCGGCCCGACCTCGTGGTCGAGGCCGCCCCCTTCCTGATGCGGATCGACCCGGAGATCGTCTCGGGGGTGGCGACCGACCAGAGGCACGCGACGGTCGTCGAGGGCCTCGCCCGGATCGGCCGGGGCAGCGGCGTGTACGCGATGGCCTCCGGCGTGGGGACGGCCGAGGACGTGCTGCGGTTGCGCGCGTGCGGGATACGGGTGGGGACGGGGGAGTTCTTCGCCGACAGGACGTGGCGGCCCGGGGAGCGCGTGACCCCCGTGCCCGAGCCGACGGCGTCCCAGGGGCGGGAGGAGGACGCGGGGCCGCGGGTCACCGAGTTCATGCTCCCCCCGGTGGGCTTCGACTCCGACACCACCACCGAGCAGGTGCTGGAGGCGTTCACGGGCGACCCGGCGCTGAACAGCGTCATCCTCATCGACCACCGGGAGCGGCCCGTCGGGGTGATCGACCGCACCCGGTTCCTGCTGTCGGTGACGGGCCGGTACGGGCACGCGCTGCACGCCAAGCGCCCGGCGCTGCGGCTGGCGGAGTCGCCGCGCACGATCCCCGCGTGGATGACCGCCCTGGCGGCGCTGCGCGTGGCGGGCCAGGACACCGACCGTGTCTACGACGACCTGGTCGCGACCAACTCCTACGGGCAGTGCCTGGGCGTGGTGCACATCAGCGACCTCATCCAGTCCCTCTCACGGAGCTGACGCGGGCGCCCGGGGTGCGCCCCCGCCGCTCCGTACCCGCAGCGCGCCCGGGCGCCGGACCGGCGGAAACGGGCGGGCCCGCTCCCGGCCGCGGGCCGGGACCCCGGCCGGAAGGAACGGCGGGCCCCGCACCACCCGGGTGCGGGG
>NZ_JBSHDN010000403.1:0-1682 GCF_053616335.1 Nocardiopsis sp. NPDC055824 | reverse complement strand
CTCCCAGCCGGTGCGCGCGACGCTCGCGACGGCGTCGTCGTAGCGGGCGAGGAACTCGGCGCCGTCGGGGAGCGGGGCCGGACGCGGACGGCGGCGGTCAGTCCCCGATCCGGTCGTCCATGGCGGTCGTGCGCTTGCGTGCGAGGAAGGTCGCGGCGGCGCCGCCGCCCACCGCCACCACGGCGGCCGTGATCAGCCCGGCCAGGGACCCGCCCGTGGTCGCCAGGCGGTTGTCCGGCCTCGCGGCCTCCTCCTCGGCGGCCTCGCCCTTGTCCCCGGGCACGGGCGGTGCGCTCGCGGCGTAGGTGGAGCCGAGCGCCCACGAGTCCGCGAAGTCCACGGCGAACTCCTTCTCCTCCTCGGGGTCCCCCACCTGGACCCACACGGTCATCCAGCTGCGGATGCCCTTGCCGTCCCACTCGGCGTCCTCGTCCTCGAAGGTCGCCTCGTTGACCACGAAGCGCACGCTGACGGGGATCTCCAGGGCCACGTCGCCGCTCTCGTCGAAGAGTTCGACGACGTCCTCCACGACGACCCCGTCCGCGCCCACGGGGCCCACCGGGACGCCGAACGCGGTCAGGCGACCGTGCTCGAAGGTCGCCTCGGTCACTCCCCCGTATCCGGCGCTCGCCGAGCTGGCCGCGTCGGCGAGGGTGAACTCCACGGCGTTGCCGTCGGCGGCGACGGTGCCGGAGTTGGTCTCGTCCAGGACGAGCAGCTCGTCCTCCTCGCTCGGGGACTGCTCCGGTGTCTCCCTGTGCCCCTCACCGGGCGTCTGCGGGCTCTTCTCGGGCTCCGGGAGCCGTCCGCCCTCCTCCTCGGCCGCACCCGGCTCCCCCTCCCCGCCCGTGGCCCCGGGGCTGGGCTCGTCCTGGAAGGGCGTGCCCTCCCCCGTCGGCTCCTCCTGCGGCTCGCCGGAGGGCTCGGACAGCTCCACGTCCGGCGGCACGTCGACCATCCCGTGGGCGGCGAGGTCGGCGACGTCCATCCGGAAGGTGGCGGTGTCGACGGTGGCCGCGGCGAGGGCGCCCTCGCCGTCGACGAGCGTGTGGCTCTCCCCGTCGATCTCCACGTAGTCCGCCATCGGGCCGAAGAGGTCGTCGGTGTCGGCGCTGGCCTCGGTCTCGCCGCCGAAGCTGACGGCGGTCGAGTACCCGGTGACGACGTCGCCGTCGGCGACCCACGCCTGGGCGTTGCCCCAGACCATGGGGGTCGTCGAGGCGGAGGCGGTCGAGGTGAGGACGGAGGCGGGGCCGATGGCGCCGAGCGCGGCGAACAGGACGCCTGCGCCGACGAGTCGGCGTGCGATCGGCTTGGCGGGAGTCACCACAACACTCCTGTTGTATCTGGGGGATGTCCGGCCGCGCGGGCCGGCCTGCGCCGGGAGCGGTCCTCAGGATCGCCGGGGCGGTCAGGGCCGGTCCGGCCTCGGTGCGGGGCGGCGATAGGGGGGCCTTCCCACCCCGGGAAGGAACTCCGACGCGCGGCGCGCCCGTAGGGCGAGCCTAACCGCTGGATCACAAAACGGAAACCGTCCTACGTTCGACTATCAGCCGACAAATATTTATTAACCCTCAGATAACGGAACAGATGTCGGGGAAGTTCCGGGGCGGTGGTCCCCGGACCGCAGCCCTTCCGGGCGCCGGGCGCAAGCGGGCCGGGCACACGGAAGGGCCCCGGGG
>NZ_JBSHDN010000402.1:0-1731 GCF_053616335.1 Nocardiopsis sp. NPDC055824 | reverse complement strand
CGCCCCCGACACCGACCCCTCCCGGCTACTCCTGCTTGGTCACCCGGGGGTGGGTGGCGAGCAGGCGCCCCGCCAGCTCGTGCAGGGTCCTGACCTCCTGTTCCGACAGCGTGGCGAAGAACTCCGACTCCGCCTCGGCGACGGTCTCGCGGGCCTCCTCCAGGATGCGCGCCGCCTTCTCCGTCGTCGTCACGATGTAGCGCCGCCGGTCCCGGGGGTTGCGCTCCCGGACGGCGAGCCCCTGCTCCTCCAACCTGTCGACGAGCCCCACCATCACGTTGGGATCCACGCCCAGGACCCGGCTCAGCTCCTTCTGGGAGGGGTTGGACATCGACGCCGCCGCGGACAGGACGTGGAACTCGCGCGAGGAGATCTGCTGGGGTCCGAAGATCGACGCGGTGGTCGCCTGGGCCAGTTCGCCCAGCTTGATCAGCCGGAAACCGGTCGTGTGCCACAGGGGGGTGTCCCACTCGGCCGCGTTCTCCATAACTCGGTCACCCTCACTCCATAAATAATCACGAGTAATGATTATAGATCAACTATATAATATTTGGGATGTGAAACCATGGCGGACACCCACACCACACCGCTCCCGGGGAGGGAGAGGGCCCTGGTCACCGGCGCGACCGGTCTCCTGGGCAGCAACATCGTGCGACTCCTGCTGAAGCAGGGGCAGGAGGTCGTCGCCCTGGTCCGCGACCTGGACCGCGCCCGTACGCTACTCCCCGCCGATCCCCGCCTGCGCCTGGCCCCGGGCGATGTCACCGACCCCGACTCCTACCGGACCCTCTTCGCGGGGGTGGACGAGGTCTTCCACACCGCCGCCTACTTCCGCGAGTACTTCCAGGACCCCTCCCTCACCGAGCCCCTGGAGCGGGTCAACGTCACCGGGACGCGCCTGGTCCTGGCCGCGGCGGCCGAGGCGGGGGTGCCGGTGTTCGTCCACACCAGCTCCATCAACACGCTGGCGCTGCGCGGGCCCGAACAGCCCGCCGACGAGTCGACCCCGCCCCCGGAGAAGTACGCGGGGCTCCGGGTCTCGGAGTGCTACCCCTCCAGCAAGGTCCGCGCCGAGCGGGCCGTGGACGAGATGATCCGATCGGGGCGGACCGGGTCCACCCGCGTCTCGGTGGTCCTGCCGGGGTGGATGTGGGGGCCCGGCGACGCCGGTCCCACCTCCTCGGGGCGCCTCTTCCTCGGCGTGGCCAAGGGGGCGGTCAAGGCGGTGCCCCGGCTGTCCAACTACGTGGTGGACGCCCGCGACGTGGCGTTCGCCTGCGTGGCCGCCGCCCGCGTGGGCCGGCACGACCGCTACGTGGTGGCCGGGGTCAAGCGGTCCGTGCCGGGGCTGACCGGGGTGGTCGCCACCGAGACGGGCGTGCGCCCGCCCCGGGCGGTCCCGGCCGGGCTGGCACTGGCCGCGGCGTCGCTCATGGAGCTCCAGGCCCGTCTGGGCGGCGGCGAGCCGACGGCGACCCGCGCCGGGGTGCGGGTCCTGCGCGAGGGCGAGGACCGGCACATCACCTCGGGGCTGGCCGAGCGGGACCTGGGCGTGGAGTTCCGCTCCGTCGCCGAGACCGTCGCCGCGACGGGCGCCTGGTACCGGCAGCAGGGGACGCTGCCCGCGGGGCCGCTCCGGGCGGCCACCGTCCGCTGAACGGCGGCGGGGGGGGGGGGGGGGGGGCCCCCCCCCCCCCCCCCCCCCCCCGCCCCCGCCCCCCCCCCCCCCCC
>NZ_JBSHDN010000401.1:0-1732 GCF_053616335.1 Nocardiopsis sp. NPDC055824 | reverse complement strand
GAGGAGGAGACATGAACGCACGCACCCGTGACGGCACTCCGGCCCCTGCCGCGCGCTACCCGGACCCGATGCCGCCGATGCCGCCGGACCCGTTCCCCCCGCCCCCGATGCCTGACCCCCCGTCCCCGCCGGATCCGCTGCCGGAGCCCCCGGGGCCCGCGCCCACGCCCGAGCCGCCCGGCCCGGAACCCGAGCCCGAACCCGCCTGAGGACGGGCCGGTCCCGGGAGGGGCCGGGGCCCGGTGGCCGAGCCCGCGGACGCGCCGCTCCCGGCGCGCCCGCGGGCTCCGCGCTGTTCGCGGTCCGCCGCCGCGGCCGGTCGCGGGGAGCGCGGCGGGCCCGGGCGGTGGGGCGCACGGGAAGGGTGCGTATTCGTCGCGTAAGGGGGCTTGACCGCTCCGTGACCGAAGTCTAGGTTGCGAGAAAAGAAAAGACTCCTTCCGGTTCGGTGCGACGTCCTCCCCCGGACCGCGCCGGGCCGCCACCCCGCTGGAGGAAGCCCGTGGCGCACCACCCCCCGTCCCCCGCCCGCACACGCCGGACCCCCGCCGGCGCCGCGCTCGTGGGAGCGCTCCTGCTCGCCGTGGCGCTCCTCGTCCTCGCGGGGGCGAACGGCCCCACGGGGGCGGCCCTGGCCTCGACCGGGCAGACCCGGGCGCCCTCCGGCCCCGAGTCCGCCGCAGGCCCCGCGGACACCCACGGGCAGCTCACCGTCTGCGGCGTCAAGCTCTGCGACAGCAACGGCGACCCCGTCCAGCTCACCGGGATGAGCTCGCACGGACTCCAGTGGTACAGCGACTGCCTCACCGACGGATCGCTGGACGCGCTCGCCCACGACTGGAACGCCGACGTGCTGCGCGTGTCCATGTACATCCAGGAGGACGGCTACGAGACCGACCCGCGCGGGTTCACCGACCGGGTCCACGAGCTGATCGAGGAGGCCACCGCCCGCGGCATGTACGTCATCGTCGACTGGCACATGCTCACCCCCGGCGACCCCAACCACAACACCGGGCGCGCCCGCACCTTCTTCTCCGAGATCGCCTCGGTGCACGCCGACAAGGACAACGTCCTGTACGAGATCGCCAACGAGCCCAACGGGGTCTCCTGGGACGCGATCAAGGGCTACGCCGAGGAGATCATCCCGGTCATCCGCGCCGAGGACCCCGAAGCCGTCGTGCTCGTCGGCACCCGCGCCTGGTCCTCCCTGGGCATGTCCGAGGGCTCGGACCACACCGAGATCACCGCCGACCCGGTCGACGCCGACAACATCATGTACGTCTTCCACTTCTACGCCGCCACCCACGGCTCCTACCGGGAGGCGTTCCGGGCCGCCGCCCAGGAGCTCCCGCTGTTCGTCACCGAGTTCGGCACCCAGCAGGCCACGGGCGACGGCCCCAACGACTTCGCGTCGGCCCAGGCCTACCTCGACCTCATGGAGGAGGAGCAGATCAGCTGGGTGAACTGGAACTTCTCCGACGACTTCCGCTCCGGCGCGGTCTTCGAGACCGGCACCTGCGCCGCCGGAGGGCCCTGGACCGGCACCGACTCCCTCAAGCCCGCGGGGGAATGGATCCGCGACCGGATCCGGGAGAGCGGCGCCGCCTGACCCCCGCCGCGCGGCGGCCCCCTGCCGGGGAGGCCGCCGAACGCGGCGGGGACCGCCCCGGGCGGTGAGGGGGCGCACCGGGAGAAGGGTGCGCCGCTTCCCGTCGGGGGCTCCGGGCACGCG
>NZ_JBSHDN010000400.1:0-1781 GCF_053616335.1 Nocardiopsis sp. NPDC055824 | reverse complement strand
GGACGGCGACGTCCACACCGGCGCCGGAGGCCCTCTTCGCCTGCGACGGGAGGGGCGGGTGTCACCGACCTCCGTGGTCAGCGCCCCTGGGGAGCGGTGGGCAGCGCGCGCTTGTGTGCGGTGGCGCGGTACCGGTCGACCAGCGTGGTCTCCACGTGCTCGGGCACCGGCAGCCCCTCCAGGAAGTCGTCGATCTGGTCGTAGGTCAGACCGAGCGCCTCCTCGTCCGGCTTCTGCGGCGACAGGGTCTCCAGGTCGGCGGTGGGGACCTTCGACACCAGGTCGTCCGGGGCGCCGAGCTCCGCGGCGACCGCGCGCACCCGGCGCTTGGTCAGACCGGTCAGCGGGACGACGTCCACGCCGCCGTCGCCGTACTTGGTGAAGAACCCCGTGACGGCCTCGGCCGCGTGGTCGGTGCCGATCACCAGGCCGCGCAGGCCGCCGGCGACGGCATACTGGGCGATCATCCTCTGCCTTGCCTTGACGTTGCCCAGGACGAAGTCCTCGGAGGCCTCGGTGTAGGCGAGCCCGGACTCGGCGAGGGAGGCCGCCATGGCGTCGCTGGCGGGCTTGACGTCCACGGTGAGGCAGCGGTCCGGCGCGGTGAGGTCGACGGCGCGCGCGGCGTCCTCCTCGTCCTTCTGCGCGCCGTAGGGGAGGCGCATGGCGACGTACTCGGCGGTGTGCCCGGCCTCCCGAGCACGGTCCACGGCCAGGCGGCACAGAAGACCGGCCGTCAGCGAGTCGACGCCGCCGCTGATGCCCAGGACGAGGGCGGTGGCGCCGGTGGTGGCCAGCAGTTCGGAGAGGAAGGTCACGCGCCGTTCGATCTCGGCGCGCACGTCGAAGTCCTCGGGCACGTCCAGGTCGAGGATGATCTCGCGGCGGGCCCGGCTCAGCTCGATGTCGGTCACAGCTCTCCCCCGTGGGTCTCGTGCGTGTTCCCGCCGATTATCGCGCGCGGGGCGGCGGGCCGCGCAGCCGGGGCCTCGCCGACCGCGGAAGGAACCGGCCCCGGGCCGCCGCGATCGCGGCGGAGGACCGGGGCGGGGAGGGCCTGCGGGAGCCGCGCGGGCTCAGTCGTCCGCGCGCAGCCGCCGGGCGAAGCGCTCGTAGTCGACCACCACGCCGTGCCCGTCCACCGAGAGGCGGTACTCGCCGTGCAGGGGGTCCCGGTAGGTGTAGCGCTCCAGTCCCCCCTCGGCCGCGTGGCGCGTGTAGCGCTGCCGGACCCGGCGCACACGCAGGGAGGGGATGTCGATCCAGACGACCTGGATGTCCCGGTACTCGCCGGGCCGCAGGCCCAGCCTGCGGATCGGGAGGGTGTTGGTCAGCGGTGTGGCGGCGACGTCCACGTCCAGGCAGCCGACCAGGCCGGGGAGGGGGTTCCCCTTGTCGTCGAACCAGTGGCCGCCCTGGGCGGCGAGGGCGACCGCGGCCGTGCCCCGGCTGCTCACGACCTCGGTGCGCACCTCCCGGGTCGCCCAGGCGAGGTCGGTGCGGACGGTGAAGCGGGTGAAGAACCGCTCCTCGCCCTCGACCACGGTCTCCCCCGCCTCCAGGCGGTAGCCGTCGGGCTCGGGGAGGAGTGTGCCCAGACCGAGCCCCTCGGGGACGTCGGTCCGAGCCCATGCGGCTGGATGTTCCGTCGGTGACGACATGTCACCGTTCTACCGCTCTCCGGGTCCGGTGCGCCAGGCAGGGCGGGCCCGCACCGCTCCCGGACGCTGTTGGTCGATTCGGGTTCCTGAGCGCTTCTCCCCGTCGAGCTACTGCTCGAC
>NZ_JBSHDN010000399.1:0-1784 GCF_053616335.1 Nocardiopsis sp. NPDC055824 | reverse complement strand
GGGTCACAGTCCCGGCGCGCCGTAGACCGGGAACCAGCGCGAGCGGTCCCGCTCCAGGGGCAGGTCGTCGCCGACGGCGGCCTCGAGCTGGAGTTCGAGGGCGTTGTCCCTGTGCCGGCCGTCGCCGGTGGGAGCGAAGGGGTAGAAGGTCCCGCGCTTGTACAGGTACACGAGGCCCAGGGAGCGCGTCCCGTCCGTGAACCCGACGAGGGAGCACAGGAGCGAGGGTCCGTACCCGTTGGCCTCCAGGGTGGAGTTGACGGCGTGCAGGTCGGTGACCAGGCCGGTGATGTCGGGGTCGGCGACCTCCCCCTCCGCTCCCGCCGGGTCGTGCGAGCGGACGACCAGCCACGTGTAGCCGTAGTCGTCGGTGACCTGGTCGACCGGCGGCCCGTCGCCGGCGTCGAGCAGCGCGGTGATGTCGCGTTCCAGGTCGGCGAAGGCCGCGCCCTCGGTGGCGCGGAAGGCTACGGACCCCGCGCCGGTGGGCCGGAACCCGGCCGCGGCCCGCAGGGTGACGGCCGCCGAGGGCAGGCCGAAGAGGGCGTCGAGGTCGGGTGCGGTCGGCTTGGAGCGGCCCAGCAGGGCCCGCCAGAAACTCATCGTGTGCTCCCTCGTCGGTCGGGTGGCGCCCGCCGCGACCCCGCTCAGCGGCCCTGTCCGAGCTGCCGGGAGATCTCGGAGAGCTGGGACAGGCGCTGGTCGACCGGGGGGTGGGTCGCGACCAGCCGGCTGAAGCTGAACCCCTTGCGGGAGAGCGCGGGGGCGAAGAAGAACGCGTTGAACGGCTCCACCTGGCGCAGGTCGCGGCTCGGGATCCGCGCCATGTCGCCGGTGATCTTGGTGAGGGCGCTCCCCAGCACGGAGGGGCGCCCGGTCAGGTAGGCGGCGGCCCGGTCGGCCGAGAGCTCCCGGTACCGGGACAGCGCCCGGGTGAGCAGGAAGCTGAGCGCCCAGGCGACGGCGCTGACCAGGACGACCAGGAGGGCGACCACCGCGGGCGCCGGCCCGTTGTTGTTGCCGCGGCTCGCCCCGGCGAACATGGCGAAGCGCAGGCCCGCCTGGGTGAGGAAGCCCGCGACGATGCCGAGGAACCCGGCGACGGTCATGACCATGACGTCGCGGTGGGCGATGTGGGACAGCTCGTGGGCGACGACCGCCTCCAGCTCGGGGCCCTCCAGGCGGCGCATGAGGCCGGTCGTCACGCAGATGACCGCGCTCTTCTCGTTGTGGCCGGTGGCGAAGGCGTTGGGGACGTCGGTGTCGGCGACCCCGACCCTGGGCTTGGCCATGTCGGCCATGGCGCACAGCCGGTCGACCACGGCGTGCAGCTCGGGCGCCTGCTGGGGCGTGACCTCCTTGGCCCCCATGGAGAACATGGCGATCTTGTCGGAGGCGAAGTAGCTGAAGAGCGCGAACCCGGCGACGAGGAGGACCACGAGCCACACGTTGAGCCCCACCAGGACCAGTCCGACCACGAAGGCCGCGTACACCAGGGCCAGGAGGCCCATGGTCGTCACCATCCGGGTGGTGAGCCCGCGGTCCGGCCTGAACTTGGAACCAGCCATGCCGCACTCCTCTCCCCCGACTGTCTCGGAGTGTAGTTCGCACAGGTGAGAAAGGGGTCAAAGCGGTGTACAGCGTGTCCCCCACGGTGCGTCCCCCTCTCCGGTCAACGGGGACCCGGGGGTGCCGGGTTCCACCGGGGCGGTCGGGAGCGGGGTGTTCCGTCGCACACCGGCCCCCGCACACGCCGAGGCCGCCGTGACGGTGTCACGGCGGCC
>NZ_JBSHDN010000398.1:0-1798 GCF_053616335.1 Nocardiopsis sp. NPDC055824 | reverse complement strand
GGGCCCACCGGAGGAACCGGTGGGCCCCTCCGCCGTGTGGGGCCGCCGCGCCCCCTTCCCGGCGGTGCCGCGCCGACGGGCTCCGGGCCGCCGTCCCGGGAGGGCCGCGGGCGCCCTCCGGCCGGGGCTGGTTGTCCGCTCCGTGCCCGAATCCTCACCGACCGTTCGGTCAGGTTAGGGCCTCTCATCTGCGATAAAGGGACCCCCTTGTCAAAAGTGCCTTGAGTCACATGGCATGGTGTCCGTATGGTCTGTGTGCCCCGTCACGTCCCCGCGAAGGACGCGGACGACGTGTCCGGCGCGCGCGACCGCGTCCCGGACCGGTGACCGTCCTCCCGGCCACCGAGGGCCGAGCCCCTCAGCAGAACCCGACCCCCGGTCGGCAGAGAACCTACGGAGCAGCAATGGCACCTTCCGACCCCGCGGCCCCCGTGCCGGCCGACGCCGTCGAGACAAGGGAGCGCCGCCGCGTCCTGGCGGGCACCATGGTCGGCACGACCATCGAGTGGTACGACTTCTTCATCTACGCGCAGGCCGCCGGCCTGGTGCTCGCACCGCTGTTCCTCGCACCGCTGTCCGAGACCAGCCCCGCGGTGGCCCAGGTGCTCTCGTTCGCCACCATCGGCATCTCGTTCCTCTTCCGGCCGCTGGGCGCGATCGTCGCCGGCGCCCTCGGCGACAAGTTCGGCCGCAAGCAGGTGCTCGTCGCCACCCTCGTCATGATGGGCCTGGCCACCTTCCTCATCGGCGCCCTGCCCACCTACGCCCAGATCGGCGTGGCGGCGCCCGTCCTCCTGATCCTCCTGCGCATCCTCCAGGGCTTCTCCGCGGGCGGCGAGTGGGGCGGGGCCGCGCTGATGTCGGTGGAGCACGCGCCGACCGGGAAGCGCGGCTACTTCGGCGCCTACCCGCAGATCGGCGTCCCCTGCGGCATGATCCTCGCGACCTTCGTCGTCTGGGCGATCACCGTGGTCATCGGCCAGGAGGCGTTCCTGGCCTGGGGCTGGCGCATCCCGTTCCTGATGTCCTTCCTGCTGATCATCGTCGGCCACCTCATCCGCAAGTCCGTGGAGGAGTCCCCGGTCTTCAAGCTGATGCAGGAGCGCCGGGCCAAGGCCTCCGCGCCGCTGCGCCAGCTGTTCCGCGGCAACGCCAGGGAGGTCGTCCTCTCCGCGCTGATCTTCCTCGCCAACAACGCGGCCGGGTACCTCGTGATCGCGTTCCTCGCGACGTACGCGTCCCGCCCGGTGGAGGAGTTCGGCCTGGGCATGGAGCGCGGACCGGTACTGCTGGCGACCACGCTCGCCTCGTTCGGCTGGCTGATCTCCACCCTGTACGGCGGATGGCTCTGCGACCGGATCGGCCGGGTGCGCACCTTCCAGATCGGCTACGCGATGCTGGCCGCCTGGGCCGTGCCGATGTGGTTCATGATCGACACGGGCAACGTCCTGATGTACTTCGTCGCGGTCTTCGTGTTCACCCTCGGCATGGGCCTCAGCTACGGCCCCCAGTCGGCGCTGTACGCGGAGATGTTCCCCGCCGAGATCCGCTACTCGGGCGTGTCGATCGGCTACGCGCTCGGCGCCATCCTCGGCGGCGCGTTCGCGCCGATGATCGCGGAGCTGCTGCTGACCAGCTTCGACGCCTCGTGGACCATCGGCGCCTACATCGTGGTGGCCTGTGCCGTCTCCTTCGTCGCCGTCTCGATGGTGAAGGAGCCCATGGGCGTCGACCTGCACGTGGACGACGCCGAGCCCACCCCCGCCCCCTAGGCGCCAGGGGCGGAGGGCCGGTACGC
>NZ_JBSHDN010000397.1:0-1825 GCF_053616335.1 Nocardiopsis sp. NPDC055824 | reverse complement strand
ACCCCAGGGGGTGCGGCGCGGCCGTTCGCGTGTCCGGAGCCGGGCGGCGGCACGCGGCGGGAGCCCCGTCGCGCCCCGTCGCGCGGAGTGCGCGCGTGTGCCATCGCTCACACCCGCCCGCGTTTTCTTGCGCGGAAGCGCAAGGATGCGCCGCTTCCCTGGGACAGACGCAACGAATGTGGGTCATGTTACCTGGGTAACGCAGCTACGGTTACTGAGGGCGTTTTCGGGCTGATTCCGGCACGAAACGCCCCTTCACCTCCCACATCCCTTCCCGGGGGACAGGTGTGCCCGCCCACAGCAACGAGGAGTAGTCACGTGGTCGACCAGAAGACCCCGGCGGACGCGGCGGCGCCCGTCGGCGTGCCCGCACTGAGGGAGCGGCTGACCCGGCGCAAGCCGGTCGAGAAGCTCGTCGCCGAGACCAGCGACGGCACCGGCCTCCAGCGGCACATGGGCTTCTGGCAGCTCTCCATGA
Source organism: Nocardiopsis sp. NPDC055824 (assembly GCF_053616335.1). NCBI lineage: Bacteria > Bacillati > Actinomycetota > Actinomycetes > Streptosporangiales > Nocardiopsidaceae > Nocardiopsis > Nocardiopsis sp. NPDC055824. Next base: position 1,347 of record NZ_JBSHDN010000397.1, on the reverse strand, counting down.
TCGGCATCGGCGCCACCCTCGGCACGGGCATCTTCGTCGTGTTGGGCGAGGCCGTCCCCGTGGCCGGTCCCGCCGTCGTCCTCGCCTTCGTGCTCGCCGGCGTCACCGCGCTGTTCTCCGCGCTCGCCTACGCCGAGATGGCCGGGATGATCCCCGCCTCCGGCTCCGCCTACTCCTACAGCTACGCCACCATCGGCGAGTTCATGGCGTGGGTGTGCGGCTGGTGCCTCATGCTCACCTACGGCGTGTCCGTCGCCGCCGTCGGCGTCGGCTGGGGGCAGTACATCGACGAGCTCCTCCACCTCACCACCGGCCTGTCCCTGCCGGGGGCGGTGCTCGCCGGGCCGCTGGAGGGCGGCGTGGTCAACCTGCCCGCCGCGATCGTGGTCCTGCTGTCCATGTTCGCCCTGCTCGCGGGGGTGCGCGAGAGCAGCCGGGTCAACGCGGTCATGGTCGCCGTCAAGGTCGCCATCCTGGTCATGTTCGTCGCGATCGCGATCACCGCCGTCCAGGACGGCAACTTCGCCCCGTTCATGCCGATGGGCATGGCCGGGGTCAGCGCCGCGGGCGCCACCCTGTTCTTCTCCTACATCGGCTTCGACTCCGTCTCCACCGCGAGCGAGGAGGCGAAGAACCCCCAGCGCGACCTGCCCCGCGCGATCATGTTCTCGATGATCCTGGTGACCGCCATCTACTGCCTGGTCGCCTTCGCCGCCGTCGGCGCGCTCGACTGGACCGGCTTCGTGGACGGCGAGACGTCCCTCGCGGGGATCCTCACCCTGGTCACGGGCACCCCGGTGTGGGCGGTCGTCTTCGCGGCCGGAGCGGTCCTCGCCCTGGCGAGCGTGGTGCTGGTGGTGCTCTACAGCCAGACCCGCATCCTCTACGCGATGTCCCGCGACGGGCTCATCCCCAAGGCGTTCTCCACCGTGGACGCCAAGGGCACCCCGCGCGCGAACACGGTCATCACCTCCGTGTTCATCGCGCTCCTCGCCGCGCTGGTCCCCCTGGGGCCGCTCGCGGACGCCACCTCCATCGGCACCCTCTTCGCGTTCGCCCTGGTCAACGTGGCTGTGCTGGTGCTCCGGCGCACCCGCCCCGACCTCCCGCGCGCCTTCCGCGTGCCCGGCGCCCCCGTCACGCCGGTCCTGGGGGTGCTCGCCTGCGCCTACCTCATGTTCAGCATGTCGCCGAGCGTGTGGGCGGCCTTCGGGGCCTGGCTCGTCGTCGGACTGGCCGTCTACTTCGGCTACGGCATGCGCCGCTCCGCACTGGAGCGCGTGCCCGCGTCCGGGGTCTAGGCCGGGCGGGAAGGCCGCACCGCATGCCCGCGCCGGGGCCGGGGAC
>NZ_JBSHDN010000396.1:0-1881 GCF_053616335.1 Nocardiopsis sp. NPDC055824 | reverse complement strand
CGCTTCCGCCGGCCGGCACGCCGCCGGGCCGGCGCCGTACCGGATCACTCCGCCGGAGGGCCCCCTCGGGCCACCGCCGGACGGCAGGTGCTCCCTCCGGTCAGCATGCCTGCACCCAGGAGCACTCCAGCTCGCCGCTGCCCTGGACCGGACCGCGCATCGTCCTGGTGCCCTCCGGCGCCTGGTGGCCCGCGTACTCGGCCAGGCGCACCGCGATCGCGTCCTGCACCGCGAGGGGCGCGGGGCCGGAGTGGCCGTTGTTCACGATGCTGAACGCCAGCTCGCCCTCCGGCCCGGGCACGTACCCGGAGAGGGCGCTGACCCCGCTCATCGTTCCGGTCTTGGCCTCGACCACGCCCTCGGCGGCGGTACCGCGCATCCGGTTGGCGAGGGTGCCGCCGACGAACGGGTCGCTCTCACCCGCGACCGGCAGCGAGGCGGACCAGGTCTCCTCCCAGGGGGCGGTGCCCGCCTGCCCGAGCAGGTCGACGACGGTGTCGGCGGTGACCAGGTTGCCGCGGGACAGGCCGGAGCCGTCGTTGGGGACCAGGCCGGCGGTGTCCACGCCCAGACCGGACAGCGCGTCCTCCACGCCCGCGAGGCCGGCGTCCCAGGTGCCCGCGCCGGCGGTCTCCTGGCCGATGCTCTTGACCAGCATCTCGGCGTGCCCGTTGTTGCTGAACTTCATGAGGGGCACGAGGATCTCGGAGAGCTCGGCCGACGTGTGGTCGGCGAGCACCTCGGCGTCCTGCCAGTCGTCGGGGACACCGCCCAGGCCGACGTCGCCCTTCACCGTGACGCCGTTGCTCTCCAGCGCCTCCTCGAAGAGGTGACCGGCGAGCGCGGCGGGCTCGTCGACCGTCCGCAGCGCGGTCACGGGGGCGGCGTCCGCGGGGAGCGAGCCGGTGACCGCGATGGTGTTGGTGCCCACCGGGCGGTCGATGACGAGGGTGTTGGCGCTGCCGGCGGCGCCGGTGACGGCCCGGTTGTCGAGCTCGGCGTAGCCCTCCGCGGCGCCGAGGTCCACGTCGGCGGGCTCGCCCTCCGCCGCGGGGGCCACCGAGACCTCCGTCACGCCGGTGTCGAAGCGCTCCCCGTGGGCGACCGTCAGGGCCGAGATCTGCGCCGAGTAGGCGTAGGGCTCGTCCTCGGGCCACCAGTCGTCCACGAGCCGCTCGGAGTCGAACCACGTGTCGTCGGCGTACAGGTCGCCCTTGACCGTGCGGACCCCGGAGGCCGCGACCTCGGCGGCCATGGCGTCCAGGTCCTCGGCGGAGAGCGTCGGGTCGCCCCGGCCCACCAGGTAGAGGTCCTGCACCTCTCCCCGGCGCCCGGGAGCGGACTCGGCCGCGACCTCGGTCCCGAAGGAGTGGTCGGCGCCCAGGACCTCCAGGGCGGCGGCCGCGGTGAACAGCTTCATGTTGGAGGCGGGCAGCAGCTGCTCGCCGCCGTCGCGCGAGTACAGCTCCTCGCCGGTCGCGGTGTCCACGACGACCACCCCCGACACGGCGCCCTCCAGGGCGGGGTCCTCCAGGATGGCGTCGATGTCCTCGCGCAGTTCGGTCAGGCGGGCTCCGGAGGCGTCGGCGAGCGCGGGGGACGCTCCCAGGAGCGTCATCGGCAGCAGGGGGATCGTGACGAGGGCGGCGGCCCTCCGGGCGCCGCGCCCTCCGGTGCGGCGGGGGCGCAGGGGTTCGGGGGAGGATTGCTTCATGGGTCTCCTCGAAGGGGGCGGAAGCAACGCACCCTAGCCCAGAAACGGCCGCCGATCCAGGGTTTCACCGCGAGCCCCCGCGCGGCGGAGCGGTTTCGTCCGGGATCCGCCGCATGCCCGGAGGCGGGGCGGGGCTCCGGCGGGCCCCCGCCCCGGGGGAACGCCGT
>NZ_JBSHDN010000395.1:0-1956 GCF_053616335.1 Nocardiopsis sp. NPDC055824 | reverse complement strand
GTGCCCGGGGTGCTCTCCGGGTGATCCGGTGACACATCGGGGAAGGCCGCAGCGGTTCGGGGAAACAGGGTTATAGTGACTCTGTGTCACTGAATAAGCACGTAGGGTCTCATGTTGACGGGGTGTCCCACCGCGGGCGGGTCGAACGGGTCCTCACCCGCGTCTTCCGCAACGACTGGAGTGCGCTGACACCCCCCGAGATCGGCCGCTGGACCCCCGACCTGAGCGTCAGCGTCGTCATGCCGGCCCGCGGCGGCCAGCGCCGGCTCGACCTCGCCCTGGCCTCCCTCGCGGCCCAGACCTACCCCGAGGACCTGCTGGAGGTCGTGGTCGTGGACGACCACTCCTCGCCCGCCCTGCGCCTGCCCCCGCTGCGCCCCGCCCGGTGCCGCGTCCTGAACGCCCCCGAGGGCGGATGGGGCGCGGGGTACGCCCGCGCCTACGGCGCCCACGCCAGCACCGGCGACATCCTCGTGTGGATGGACGCCGACATGGTCGCCGGCCCCGAGTTCGTCGAGGCCCAGGCCCGCTGGCACCACACGCACGCCGAGGCCGTCACCCTGGGCCGCGTCCGCTTCGCCGACGCCGGCCCCCGGACCCCGGAGGAGCTCATGTCCCGCGTCCGGGCCGGGACCCTGCACCGGAGCCTGGACACCGGCCGCCGCCACGAGTGGGTCGAGTGCCTGCTCACCCAGAGCGACCGCCTGCGCGACGCCGACCACCTCGGCTTCCACGCCTACGTCGGCGCGGCGGCGGGTGTGCGGCGCAACCTGTACGAGGCCGCCGGAGGGGTGGACCCCGACCTCGACCTGGGCCAGGACACCGAGTTCGGCTACCGCCTCTGGCAGGCGGGCGCGGTCATGGTGCCCGAGCCCGCCGCCACCGCCTGGCACGTGGGCCGTGCGGGCACCGCGCGCACCCGGCTGCCCTCCGAGCGCTTCCGCACCCAGGTGCTCGCCGAACTCATGCCCCACCCCCACGCCTACCGCGAACGGGTCCCCGCCCACCGGCGCCGCATCCCTTTGGTGCACGCCGTCGTCGACGTGTCCGGCGCCCCCTACGACCTGGTCCGCGGTTGCGTCGACCGGCTCCTGGACAGCGCCGAGACCGACCTGGCCATCACCCTGGTCGCCGACTGGGAGGGCGTGCGCGAGGGGGGCGGCGCCCCCGGCGGCCCCCACCTGGACCTGCGCCTGGTCCAGGCCAACTACCTGCGCGAGCCCCGGATCTCCTTCGCCACCGCCGCGCCCCGCACCGGCTTCCCCTCGCCCTTCCTGCTCCAGGTGCCGGTGGCGTGGGGGCTGGGGCAGGTGGCACTGTCGCGGCTGCTCGCCAGCGCCGAACGCGCCCGCGCCGGGCTCACCGAGCTGTTCTCCGCCACCTCGCCCGCCCGCGACGCCGGTGTGCGGCTGTGGCGGACGCGGGCCCTGGCCCGGGCCATGCGGGTGTGCGGCGAGGAGGAGGACCTGGGGGACGTGGTCGCCGAGCTGCACGGCCGCTACCGCATCCACGCGGGCCAGGAGACCCTCACCGACCTGTCGCTGTACCGCTCGGTGCCGCCGCAGCCGCGCACCGCCCCCGACACGGTCGCCGCCCCGTGCCCCCACGGGGACGCGGGGTCCCGGGAGGGGGCGCCGGCGTCCGGCGCGGGGCGGGGCGGGCGGCGGCCGGTGGGCGCCCTGGTGAGGTCCGCCTGGCGCGGCACGCTGAGACGCCTGCGTCGCGAGCGGGCGCACGGCCCCGCCGCCGGCCGGGACCCGGCCCAGGAGGGCTGAGGCGGGGCCCCGGGGGAGGGCGTGCGGGGTCCGGCCGTGTCAGGGCAGATGGGGGAAGACACCGGCCCGGAGACGAGCGGGCCCCGCACGCCCACCACGGCGCCCGGCCCTGTGACCGAGCGCGACGCGGTCCGTACGTAAGGTACCCGACGCCGAACGTCAAGCGGGCGCGCCGCAGGGG
>NZ_JBSHDN010000394.1:0-2003 GCF_053616335.1 Nocardiopsis sp. NPDC055824 | reverse complement strand
GGGGGGTCACCCCCCCCCCCCCCGGCGCGGGCGACGCGGGCCCCCGGCGCGGGTGTGGCCGTCCCCGCCCACACCGGGCCGGAAGGCCCTCGACGCCCCACGCCGCCCACGCCGACGCCCGCCCCCGCACCAGCGGGGCCGGACACGCTGAGGCGTTCACGGGGTGGCCGCACCACGACGACCACCACCGGTTCCACACCGCCCTCGCCGGCCCTCCAGCTTCCCGTGTCCCCGGCCTCTCGGGTCGGTACGCCCGGGCCGCGGGTGCTCCCGGTGGTCTGGCGCCCGCGCCGATCGCCGCGAGCGGCCGTCGGACGCGGTCCCTCCCGTCCGGGCTCCACTACCCTGCCGGGCGCTCCCGCGCGGTGGTGCGGGCACCACCTTTTCGGGGAGTGCGAACCGCCGGTTCAAAAGGGGCGTCAGATCCATCGCGACCACCCGCCTGTTCCGCCTAAGGTCGTAACAACGCGCGTCACCGATCTGCCGACACCGACGCGGGCCCGCCGTAGGGCGCGTTGGAGAACGCGTTGCCACCCCCTGATCCCGGTCGACTCCGACCACTGGGAACACGCTGTGCCCAGGGGGTCCGTGCACGGGAAGACCTAGGAGCGACATGACCGTGACCGTCGAGAACGAGGGCGGGGGCTTGCTGTCCGCGCCCCCGCCCGGCACCGTCCACGCGGCCTCACCCGCCGCCGACCAGCGGGTCCCCCGGCCCGGAGCGGGGCGTGACAGGTTTCTCGACGTCATCAGGCTCCTCGTCATGGCCCTCGTGGTCATGCAGCACTGGTGGCTCCCGGTCCTGGCCCAGGACCAGGGCGTCCTGGAGGCGGGAAGCGTCCTGGAGACCGAGGGCGGCTTCGCCCTCACGTGGGTCGTCCAGGTCATGCCGCTGATCTTCTTCGTCGGCGGGGCCGCGAACCTCATCAGCTGGCGCTCGGCCTCGGACAAGGGGGTCCCGGCCTCGACCTGGTACGCGCGCAGACTGCGCCGCCTCGCCTGGCCCGTGGTGCCGCTCGCGATCGTGTGGATCACCGCCTCCCACCTGCTGGTGCTGAGCGGCGCCCCCGCGGAGTCGGTCCTGGTGGGCTCGGGCGCGGCGGGCATGGTCCTGTGGTTCCTGGCGGTGTACGTGCTGGTCGTGGTGGCGACCCCGGTGCTGTTCGCCGCGCAGGAGAGGTTCGGGTGGTGGGTGCCGGCGGCGCTGCTCGCCGGCGCGGTCGCCGTCGACGCCGTCCGGTACGGGACCGGTGCGGACTGGGTCGGGTACCTGAACATCGCGTTCGTGTGGCTGGGCATCCACCAGCTCGGCTTCCGCTACGCGACGGGGGCGATCCGCCTCCGCTACGCGGCGATGATGGCCGTGGGCGGCGGCGTCGCCGCGCTGGCCCTGGTGCTGTTCGGGCCGTACTCGGTGAACATGACGGGCGTGTTCGCCGCCGAGACCTCGAACGTGTCCCCGCCGACCCTGGTGCTCGGCTCCCTGGGCGTCCTCCAGATCGGCGTCGCGGTGCTGCTGCGGGAGAGGATCAGCGCGTGGTCGGACCGCCCCGGGCCCGCGCGGATGCTGGACCGGGTCTGCCCGCAGCTGATGACGGTCTACCTGTGGCACATGATCCCGGTCAGCGTGGTCGCGGGGGTCCTGGTGTTCGGCCTGGGGATCGACACCCCGGCGCCGCTGACGGGCACGTGGCTGCTGTGGGGCGTGCTGGGCCTGGCGGTCCTGCTGCCGATGATCGCGCCGCTGGCGCACTGGGCGGTGCGGTTCGAGAACCCGCCGAAGGCGCTGAGCGGCTCCCCCGGCATGCTGCGGGTCCTGGTCGCGGCCGCGCTGATCGGCGGCGGGATGCTGATACTGACGGTGTCGGGCCTGGGCGTGGGCCTGGCGCCCCTGCTCGGGCTGCTGGCGGTCCTGTCGGGCCTGATGCTGACGCGGGCGCCCGTACGGGTCTGACGTCCTGCGCCCCTCCGGCGCGGCCCCGGTCCCCGCGCGGGGACCTGGC
>NZ_JBSHDN010000393.1:0-2010 GCF_053616335.1 Nocardiopsis sp. NPDC055824 | reverse complement strand
TATCCGCCCCCCCACCGGCCGGCCCCGCCCCCCGGCTCCCGGGGCCCGCCGGCGCGCCCCCACCCCCGGGCGGGGGGGTGGCCCCCCCCGCACCCCACCGCCCCGCCCGTCGTCTGCCCGGCGCCTACTCCGGCCCGGACTCGTCGGGGTGGCGCCGCAGGTGGACGACGGCCGCGACGAGGCCGCCCCAGAGCACGGCGATGGAGACGACCATCATGACGATCGCGCTGGTGGACATCAGCTGTCACCTTCCTTGGCGGTCAGGGCGGCGTCGGCCGCGTCCTCTCGGGCGATGGCGTCGGCGCGCTTCCAGGGGAACAGCGAGACGACGATCCCGAACACGAGGGCGCCGATCGCCACGCCCCAGCCCGCGGAGAGCAGGAACCCGGTGGAGTAGCCCGCGTAGTTCTCCGTGAGCTCGGTGCGCAGGCTGTCCCACATCATGAAGCCGAGCAGGACCGGTGTGATTCCGCCCAGCACGACCTTCCACCACGTGCCCAGGCGGATGGAGGACACCTCGTTGGCGTGCTTCTGGAACATCGGCAGTCGGCGCAGGACCCACCCGAAGACGATGAGCATCGCCAGGGCGGCCAGGACGATGCCGTACTGGTTGATGAAGTGGTCGAACACGTCCAGGTAGTGCAGGCCCTGGTGGGTGGGGAAGATCAGGATGGAGACCAGGGCGATGATGCCGCCGACCAGGAAGACGGACTGCAGGCGGCCCAGGCCGACCCGGTCCTGGACGGCGGAGACGACGACCTGGACGATGCTGATCAGGGAGGTCAGCCCGGCGATCATCAGCGAGGCGAAGAAGAGCACGCCGAACAGCGCCCCGCCGAAGGGCAGGGTGGAGATGATCTGCGGGAAGGCGATGAAGGCCAGCCCGATGCCCGAGGTGGCGACCTCGTCGACCGCGGTTCCGGCGGCGGTGGCCATGAAGCCCAGCGCCGCGAACACACCGATGCCCGCGAGCAGCTCGAAGGAGCTGTTGGCGAAGCCCGCGACCATGGCCGAGCCGGTCAGGTCGGCCTTGCGCTTGAGGTAGGAGGCGTAGGTGACCATGATGCCGAACCCGATGGACAGCGAGAAGAAGATCTGTCCGTAGGCCGCCACCCACACGCTGCCGTCGAGCATGGCGTTCCAGTCGGGGGTGAACAGGGCGTCCAGGCCGGCGACGGCGCCGTCCAGGGTGAGCGCCTGCACCACCAGGACGAGGAACAGGACCGCCAGCAGCGGGATGAAGACCTTGTTGGCCTTCTCGATACCGTTGCGCACGCCCAGGGCCAGGATGGCCAGTACCACGACCCACACGCCGACCAGCGGCCATGCCACCGCGGGCACGTACCCGGTGATCCCGCCGGGGGTCTCGCTCATCTGGAGGTAGTCGCCGAAGAAGAACCCGTTGGGGTCGTCCCCCCAGGCGCCGGTGACCGAGAAGTAGATGTACGAGGCGCTCCAGGCGATGATCGCGCCGTAGAAGATGGCGATGACGAAGCAGATCGCCACCTGCCACCAGCCGATGGCCTCGGCGGGCCGGGAGATCCGTCTGTAGGACAGGGGGGCGGAGGACCGGTACCGGTGGCCGATCGAGTACTCCAGGATCAGGAGTGGGATACCGGCGGTGAGCAGGGCCACCAGGTAGGGCAGCATGAACGCCCCACCGCCGTTCTCGTAGGCGATGTAGGGGAATCGCCAGATGTTCCCGAGTCCGACGGCGGATCCGATCGCCGCCATCAGGAATCCCGCGCGCGTCCCCCACTGCTCGCGAGGCTGTTGGGCCATGTTCAGGCCTCCTAAATCATCCCGTAGTTCGCGAACCGCACCGTAGCAGGAGTTGGTCCAGGCGGCATCGTTGGGACATTTCGCCTCGCCGCATGTCGTGCAGCAATACGGTTTTCGTATCACTTTGTCCAGGTATGGACGTACCCCGCGTGTGTGTCAAGGAACACTGGACACCTCTCTTCAGTCGCGCTTGCACACGCGTGTGGCGGCGCCCCCGGGGTACGGGGG
>NZ_JBSHDN010000392.1:0-2038 GCF_053616335.1 Nocardiopsis sp. NPDC055824 | reverse complement strand
CCCGCTCGGCAGGGGCCGCCGACCCGCCGGCCCCCGGCACGCGCCGGGGGCCGTCCCCTCCACCCATCCCCCTCACGATTGGACCGACGAATCCCATGACCACGACCACGACAGGCGGGAGCGGAGCCCCGGGCAGAGCCCGCCGGGCCCTGCGCGCCCTCACCGCCTACGCGGGTGTCGCCGCCCTCGGCGCCTCGCTCGCCGTCGCCGCGGCGCCGGCCTCCGCCGACGAGACCGTGCCCCTCGAGGGGGGCTCGGCCGCCTGGGGCGTGAAGCAGTCCTTCCGCAACTACATCTCGGGGCCGATCGCCCACGGCGGCTACGAGGCCTCCGACGGTGCGACGGTGCTGGCCGACGGCACCGTGGACTTCCCCACGGCGGGCGGCTCGGTGTCCAAGGAGGACGCCTCCGGTGAGGTGGACTTCGCCGGGACCGTCGTCTTCAGCGGCCACGACTACGGCCGGGGCCCCGTCCTGGAGGTCCGGGTCTCCGACCCGCGCGTGGTGTTCGACGGCGACGCCGCCACGGTGTACGCCGACGTGACCAGCCGCGAGTTCGGCGGCGCCGACCCGAACCTGCCCCCGGGCGACCTGGTCGGGCACGGAGAGGTCGCGGTCGCCGAGCTGACCGGCGCCGAGCTGACCGTCGAGGGCGAGGAGATCGCCTTCGCCTCCGCCGCGGCCACCCTGCACGCCGACGCGGTCGAGCCGTTCGCGAGCTTCTACGCCGCCGGGTCCCCGATGGACCCGCTGTCCTTCACCGCCGGCATCGCGGACGTCACCGACCCGGGCGGGCCCGACCCCGCCCCCCGGGTCACCGTGGCCCCGGACTCCGGCCTGGACCCCGAGGGTGACACCGTCACCCTCGAGGGCGCCGGCTTCCGCCCGGGCCAGGGCGTCTACGCTGCGCTGACCGCCCTCCCGCGGTCGGCCGACTCCTTCCCGGCCCACTACACCGGAGCGGTGTGGCTGCGCGGCGCCACCGCCCCGGGCGAGGACGGCGCCTTCAGCACCGAGGTGGCGGTGACCGGCTCCTACGACAAGGACGGCACCACCTACGACTGCGTCGAGTCGCAGTGCTACGTGGCGGTCTTCAACGACCACACCGACATCGCCAACCGCGACCAGGACGTGTGGACGCCCGTCTCCTTCGCCTCCGGGGAGGAGCCCACCGAGGAGCCGACGGACCCCGTCGACCCCACGGACCCCGACGGCCCGCTGACCGTCCACAACGGCCGCGCGGACTGGGGGGTGAAGGAGTCCTTCCGCGACTACATCACCGGCAACATCGCCCACGGTGAGATCAGCACCCGCAACGGCGCGACGACGAACGAGGACGGCACCTACGCGTTCACGAACGGCAGCGGCGAGGTGGACCTGTCCGCGTCCACGGCCGACATCGGCTTCGAGGGCACCGTCGTCTTCGAGGGCCACGTGTACGACGGGGCCGACCCGCTCCTGCACATGACGGTCAGCGACCCCCGCGTGGAGATCGAGGACGGCGCGGGCGTCCTGTACGCCGACGTGGTCAGCAAGTCGCTCGCCGGCGAGGAGCTCGTCTCCTACGAGGACGTCGCGTTCGCCGACCTGGACCTGTCCGGGGTGGAGTACGAGCTCGCGGACGGCGTCCTGAGCTGGGACCCGATCCCCGCCTCCCTGACCGCCGAGGGCGTGCCCGCCTTCGCGGACTTCTACGCCGAGGGGGCGGCGCTGGACCCGGTCGCCCTGACGGTGAGCGTGGACGAGGCCGTCACGGTCCCGGGCGGCGGCGACGGCGCCGGGGGCACCCCCGGCGGTCCTGGCGACGGCGGGGGTGACGGCGGCGGGGGTGACGGCGGCGGCGACGATCCCGGCCTGCCCAACACCGGCGCCGCCCTCACGGGCCTGCTCGCCGCCGCCGCGGTGGCCGTGGCCGCCGGCGGCACGGCCGTGTACGCCGCCCGCAGGCGCCGCGCCCCGGTCCCCGAGGACGCCGCCTGACCCCGGAGCCGCCCTGCGGGCGCCCGGACCGGAGGCCCTGAGCGGGCACGGCCCGGGCG
>NZ_JBSHDN010000391.1:0-2103 GCF_053616335.1 Nocardiopsis sp. NPDC055824 | reverse complement strand
CCCGTGGGGGGAGCGGGCGCAGTGCTCTCACGTGCTCGCGGGCTCGCAACGGGGCTCGGCGCGCACAGGGGCGGGCCCTTCGTCGTCGCCCCCGCCTGCCGCTCGTACCTCGCTCGCGGCTCGGCTCCTCCTTCAGGACCCGCCGCACGCCTCGCGTCTCACGGGCCCGTCCCGGCGTCCGGGACGGGCGCGCGGCGGTCAGCAGCCGGGCAGGCGCTCGAACAGGTAGGTCTCCACCCTGTCGAGCGAGACCCGCTCCTGGGACATGGTGTCGCGCTCGCGCACGGTCACCGCGTCGTCCTCCAGGGTGTCGAAGTCCACCGTCACGCAGAACGGGGTGCCGATCTCGTCCTGGCGGCGGTAGCGGCGGCCGATCGCACCGGCGTCGTCGAACTCCACGTTCCAGCGCTTGCGCAGCGCGGCGGCCAGGTCGCGGGCCTTCGGCGACAGGTCGGCGTTGCGCGACAGCGGCAGGACCGCGGCCTTCACCGGGGACAGGCGCGGGTCCAGGCGCATGACGGCGCGCTTCTCCAGCTTGCCCTTGGCGTTGGGCGCCTCGTCCACGTTGTACGCGTCCAGCATGAACGTGAGCACCGCCCGGTCGACACCGGCCGCGGGCTCGATGACGTAGGGGATGTAGCGCTCGTTGCTCTCCTGGTCGAAGTACGACAGGTCGACGCCGGACGACTCCGCGTGCGTCTTCAGGTCGAAGTCGGTCCGGTTGGCGATGCCCTCCAGTTCGCCCCACTCGCTGCCCACGAAGTTGAAGCGGTACTCCACGTCCACGGTGCGCGTGGAGTAGTGGGACAGCTTCTCCGCGGGGTGCTCGAACAGGCGGAGGTTGTCCTTGGCGATGCCCAGGTCGACGTACCACTGGAAGCGGGTGTCGATCCAGTACTGGTGCCAGTCGGCGTCGGTGCCGGGCTTGACGAAGAACTCCATCTCCATCTGCTCGAACTCGCGGGTCCGGAAGATGAAGTTGCCGGGCGTGATCTCGTTGCGGAACGACTTGCCGATCTGGCCGATGCCGAAGGGCACCTTGCGGCGTGCGCTCTGCTCGACGTTCTTGTAGTTGATGAAGATGCCCTGCGCGGTCTCCGGGCGCAGGTACGCCAGGCCCTTCTCGTCCTGCACCGGGCCCAGGTAGGTGCGCAGGAGCCCGTTGAACATGCGCGGCTCGGTGAAGGAGGACTTGGCGCCGCAGTTGGGGCAGGCGATGGCGGCGAGGCCGTCGGCGGGCTCGTGGCCGTGCTTCTCCTCGTACGCCTCGACGAGGTGGTCCGCACGGAAGCGCTTGTGGCAGGACTGGCACTCGGTCAGCGGGTCGACGAACGTCGACACGTGGCCGGACGCCTCCCAGACCTCGCGGGCCAGGATGACGCTGGAGTCCAGGCCGACGATGTCCTCCCGCTCCTGCACCATCGAGCGCCACCACTGGCGCTTGACGTTGTTCTTCAGCTCGACGCCGAGGGGGCCGTAGTCCCAGGCCGCGCGCAGACCTCCGTAGATCTCACTGGAGGGGTAGACCAGACCTCGGCGCTTGGCGAGGTTGACCAGTGCGTCCATTGCCTCTGACTTGGCGGCCATGGGTGACTCTCCATCCGGCTGGCAGTCGGTGGATCGCGGTTCGCGATACATCGTCGTGTGGGAAGCGGTACGCGCGCCGAAACCGGGGAGTGGCACCGTCGGACGCCCGCGTCCACCCAGGCTAGAGCACCCGGCAAGCCCTCGCACACCGTATGTGCACGGGCAGGGGCGCGCCTCTCAGGCGGGGGCGCCGCCTCCGGCGACGATCTCGTACGCGCTCGGCTCGTCGATGGCGCGGGAGAGCAGGGGGACCGCGTTGACCTTGACGTCGAAGTCGGACAGCGCCCGGCGGTAGAAGCCCGCGCCGTCCCACTCGGTGACCACCGTCCACAGGCCGGGGTCGTCGGCGGCGCGGCCGAGGCGGTGGCCCCGGAAACCGGGGCGGCGGGAGAGCGCCTCGACGGCGGCCGCGGCATCGGCGCGGAAGGCGTCGAGGTCGGCCTCGGGAACGGAGTAGCGGGTGATGACGATCACGGCACCATTGTGTCCCACCCGGGGAGTGCCCGGGTTGCCGCC
>NZ_JBSHDN010000390.1:0-2138 GCF_053616335.1 Nocardiopsis sp. NPDC055824 | reverse complement strand
GCCCCGGGCGTCCGCCCGGGGCCGCCGCGGCGGGCTCAGGTCCCGGACTCGGCCAGGAACTCCCTGACCAGGGCGTTGACCCGGTCGGGCGACTGGCGGTTGAGCCAGTGCCCGTTGCCCTCCAGGAGTTCCAGACGGGCGCCGGGCACGCGGCGGGCCGCCTCGACGGTCCGCGCCGGGCGGACGCCGACGTCCTTGTCACCCTGGATGAACAGGGTGGGGCACGAGATCTCGCCCAGTCGCGGGCGCAGGTCCACCCTCATCCGCCAGGGGCCGATGGAGGCGTTCTGCCAGTCGGAGGACCCGACCCCGCTGACACGGACCTCCTCCATGACCTCGTCCACGACGGACTCCAGGTCCGCGACCGGACCGGCGAACAGGGCCCGCCGCACGAAGCGCTCCACCCCCTCCCGGGTGCGGAACATCCGCTCGGGCAGCGTGCGGTTGAGGAACCTGCTCCGCGCGGTGAGCCATAGCAGCTGGTGCACACCGGGAGGGAAGGCGATGACCCCCGCGGGAGCCATGGCCACGAGCCTCTCGACCCGTTCGGGATGGTCGATGGCGTAGGACAGGGCCAGCGCACCGCCCTGGGACAGGCCGACGAGCGCCACCCGGTCCAGGCCGAACCGGTCCAGGACGTGGGTGACGACGTCTGTCAGGGCCGCGTGGTCGGCGAGGCCGTTCCACGGCCTGCTGTGCCCCTGCTTGGGCCAGTCGGGGGCGAACACCCGGTGCTCGGCCGCCAGGACCGGGAGGAGGTGGCGCCAGCTGAGCAGGGCGTTGTCCTGCCCGGCTCCGCTCAGCAGGACCACGGGGGCGCCGTGCTCGCCCGCGGTCACCACGCTCAGCCGCCCCTCGGGGCGGTCGAGGGCGATGCGCTCGAAGGGGGTCGGGGTTCGGGTCATCGGTCGTGGTCCTCCTGTTCGTCCCGCCAGCGCCGGAGCACCGCGGGGAGTTCGGCCTCCAGGAAGCCGTAGAGCCGGTTGACGTTGGCCAGGCGCTCGCGCCGCTGCGGGGCGGAGCCCTCCAGGGCCCTGAGCCCCCGCTCGGTGACCTCCCGGAACCCCGCGGCCTGGGCGTAGCGGCGCTCCAGCATCCGGCTCCAGCCGTCGGCGGCGATGCGGAGGTACTCCTGTCGCTCCCCCCGGCGGCGCACCCCCTCGACCAGTCCGCTGGGGGTGAGGAGCCGGGCCGCGGTGCTGATGGAGCTGCGGCTGACCTGGAGTGCCTCGGCGATCTGGGCGGCGCTCTGCTCGGGCGGGTCGCTGATCAGCAGCCATCCGATGACGCGGCCGGAGATCAGGGGCAGGCCCTCGCGGGCGAAGAAGCCCGCGACGTCGTCGACGAAGGCCAGTTCGTCCTCGGTGGGTTCGCTCATGGCCTCACTTTACAGTCATTGCAGCAATTGCTGCAATGACTGTAATCGAAGGGCGTGCGTACCCCCGGCGCCGGGTACCGGCACGCGCCTCCGGCCACCCCGGTGGCCCGGCCCCGCGGTACGGGGGGACGGCCCCGGCGCGCCTCAGCGGCCGGCCGCCTCCAGGCACGCGATGTAGGCGTCGATGAAGTGGTCGGTGATCCCGTCGGCGTCGGGCCTGAAGGCGGCCGCGTCCAGGGCGTAGCCCTGGCCCTGTCCGAGACCCTGCCGAGCAGCCCCGGCGGTGCGGAACTCCTCGACGGCCCCGCGCAGTTCCGTGTACACGGCGTCCACGGCGGTGCTGAACCCCCAGTGCACCCGGCCCCGCCGGGAGGAGTGCCGGACCAGGGGGGCCTTGCCGTCGGAGAGCCAGTCCATGATCTGGGTGGGTTCGGTCCCGCGGAAGGCCGTGACGACCATGTCGTCGCCGGCCATGGTGAAGCCCTGGGTGTGGTCCAGGGCGAAGGGGGGCGCGAATTCGGCCTCGAAGAAGCGGAAGCGGTCGAACCCCCACTCGCCGGCCTGGCGCCGTGCGGTGTCCGGGTCGGCGTAGGCGAGTTTGGCCGCGTGCGCCAGGCACAGGGCGTGCGGCACCCGGTAGCCGGTGGTGGTGTGGTCGAAGACGACCGTCGTCATCGTGTGGGCTCCCTGGGGCGTGGCGGCGCGGGCGCGGTCACGACCGGGTCCGCGCCGCGCGGGGAGGGCGCCCTCGTCGGGCGCC
>NZ_JBSHDN010000389.1:0-2150 GCF_053616335.1 Nocardiopsis sp. NPDC055824 | reverse complement strand
GTCCCGGACGGGGACCGCGCCGCGCCTTCCCGCGTACGCGGTCAGTCGCGGGGTGTGACCCGCACCCTGGCGAAGACGTCGGTGAGCCCGTCCAGGAAGGCCGACAGGGCCAGCTCGAAGCTCGCGTCGTCGATCTCCGCGGCGTGCTCGGCGAGCCGGTGGGCCTGTGACAGGTTGGGGTAGCGGTCCCGGTAGACGCGCACGTCGTCGTCGAACCCCCGGGCGAAGGAGTTGGTCGCGGCTCCCACGATGAGGTACTTCGTGGAGGCGCCGATCATCGTGGCGTAGCGGGGCGGCCAGCCCGCGCCGACGAGCCCGCCGTGCACGGCGTCGGCGCGCCGCAGCGCCTCCTCCCGGCGGCCGGGGCCCGCGGACACGACCGGGAGCAGGTGGGGGTGCGCGGCGAGGGCGTCGCGGTAGGAGCGCGCCCAGACGGTGAGGCCCTCGCGCCAGTCGCCGCCGTCGAACCCCGAGACGTCGATGTGGGCGGTGACCTCGTCCGCGACCTCGGTGAGCAGCTCCTCCTTGGTCCGGTAGTGGCTGTAGAGGGAGGCGGCCTGCACGTCGAGCTCCTGGGCCAGCTTGCGCATCGACAGCCCGTCGAGACCGTCGCGGTCGATGAGCGTGAGCGCGGCCAGTCGGATGGCTGGTCTGCTCAGGATCGGCGTCCTGGGTCGGGCCACGGGGGATCCCTCTCTCCGCTGCGGGAGGCGCCCGGTCCGTCCGGCGCCCGGCCCGATCATCGCACGTCAGTACGCGGCGCACGTCCGGCGCCGGGTCCCCGCGGCGTCGGCGGGGCGCTGCCGCGGGCAGCCGGTCACCTCCGGTCCGCGGCCGGAACGCGTGGGAACCCCGATGCCGCGACCTCTTGCACGCACGGCCGGGCACACCGTACCCTCAAATAACCGAACACTGTTAGGTTACTGGGGAGCAGGCCGTGATCGATTTCTCGTTGAGCGAAGAACAGCGCGCCGTACGCGACTGGGTGCGGACCTTCGTCGAGCGGGAGCTCATGCCGCTGGAGAACGAGGTGCTGCGCCGCGAGCGCGAGGGCCACCCGCCCGGTCTGAACTCCGAGGAGCGCGCCCGCCTGCGCGAGCTGGCCCGCAAGTCCGACTTCTGGGGCGTGGAGACGCCGACCGAGTACGGCGGCATGGGCCTGGACCCGGTCACCGCGGCGATCATCGAGATCGAACTGGGCAGAACCTTCCTGACCTTCAAGTTCGGCGGCGAGGCCGACAACATCCTGTACCACGCCGACGAGGAGCAGAAGGAGCGCTACCTCCTGCCCACGATCGCCGGTGAGCGCCGCTCCTGCTTCGCCATCACCGAGCCCGGCGCGGGCTCCGACGCCAAGGCCATCCGCGCCCGCGCGGTCCGCGACGGCGACGAGTGGGTGATCAACGGCGAGAAGACCTTCATCACCGGCGGCAACGAGGCCGACTTCGCCATGGTCTTCGCGGTCACCGACCCGGAGAAGGGCGCCGACGGGGGCGTGACCTGCTTCCTCGTCGACCGCGACGCGGGCTGGACCTCCGAGCCCATCGACACCATGGGCGAGCGCCGCCCCGCCTCCCTGGTCTTCCAGGACGTGCGCGTGCCCCACGAGAACATCCTGGGCGAGGAGGGGCACGGGTTCTCCCTCGCCATGAAGTGGATCGGCAAGGGCCGCTACCTGCTGCCCGCCCGCGCGCTCGGCGGGTGCGAGCGCCTGCTGGACATGGCGATCGAGTACTCCCGGACCCGCGAGACGTTCGGGGCGCCCATCGCCGACCGCCAGGCCATCCAGTGGATGATCGCCGACTCCCAGACCGAGATCGAGGCCCTGCGCCTGCTCGTCCTGCACGCCGCCTGGCAGGTGTCGGTGGGACGGGACTCGCGCCACGCGCAGTCCATCGCCAAGCTCTTCGGCGGGGTGAAGGCCAACGAGATCGTCGACCGGGTCATGCAGATCCACGGCGGCATGGGCTACACCCGCGAACTGCCGATCGAGCGCTTCTACCGCGACGTCCGGCTGCTGCGCATCTTCGAGGGGACCGACGAGATCCAGCGCCGCACGATCGCCCGCGACCTGCTCAAGGGCCACATCAAGGTGGGCGCAACCCTGGGCTAGGCGGACGGAGGGGCCCGTGCCGCGCCCGTGGGCGCGG
>NZ_JBSHDN010000388.1:0-2159 GCF_053616335.1 Nocardiopsis sp. NPDC055824 | reverse complement strand
CCTCGGAGATGTGTATAAGAGACGGGGCCGGGGCCGTCTCACGGGACGTGGACGCTGAAGGTGGAGAGGCTGTTGTCGAACCGTTCGGTCGCCTGCGGCCCGACCTGCCCGACCACCTCCCCCGAGCAGTCGCGTTCGTAGTGGACGGTGACCGTCTCGTCCGTCAGGTTGGTGACGGTCTTGGCCTCGAACGGCCGGAAGTTGTAGCACCCGCTCGGGTTCTCGAAACTCCTCGGGCCCAGTTCGAGCGTGCCCTGGGCTGCGTGGGCCGGGGCGGCGGCGGTCAGTGCGAGTCCGGCGGCGGCGAGGACGGCGGCGATACGTTTCACAGTTACCCCATCACGGAGAGTCACGAATACCTGAGGGTGTAGTACCCCCCGTCCTCGGAGCACATAACACCCTGAACTCCATATATGGGAAAAACGTGGCCTCGTGCCGACATCCGGCCCGGTCGGTCGGCGGCCTCCGACCCCGGGGCGGGTGGGGTCCGGCCTCCGCTCTCAGGTCCCGGCCAGCTCCTCCGGGCGCGGCAGGTCCCGCATCACCGGCGAGAGGGTGAACAGCGCTGCGAGCGCCGACAGGCCCGCCATCGCCAGGAACACCCAGGTCGGCCCCGCACGGTCGAAGACGATCCCGATCCCGAGGATGCCGACCGGCTGGGAGACCAGCGCCATGAACATGACCGCCCCCAGCACCCTGCCCTGGTAGCCGTCGCCGACCGACGCGGCCACGTAGCCGTAGAACAGGGCGTTCACGCACGGAACGACGGCGAACACGAGACCCAGCAACACACCGAGCGACACCGCGTTCGGCGCGACCGCCAGTCCGAGGGCGCACAGCGGAGCCGACCAGGCCGCGGCGAGGAACGCGGAGGAGGGACGTACCCACCTGAGGACCGCGCCGGCGGCGAGGGCGCCGACCAGTCCGCCCGATCCCGCCAGGGACACGGTCAGGCCGATCTGCACATGGCCCGCGCCCTGCGCCTCCGCTGTCGCGATGAGCGCGAGGAACGCCCCCGACTGCGAGAAGGCCAGGTTGAACCCGACGATCCACAGGATCATCGGTCGCAGGATCGGGTCCGCCGCCAGCAGGGAGAACCCGCCGACCGTGCCGCGCAGGGTCCAGCGCTCGCGCGCCGGAGCGCGGCAGGCCTGCATCGGGCGGCGGATGAACAGCACCAGTGCCGCCGACACCAGGTAGGCGAGGGCCTCCGTCACGAAGGGCAGGGCGCGGCCCAGGCTGAACAGCGACCCGGCGATGGGCGCGCCCAGGGCCGTGGTGGTGGAGAAGCGGATCTGGTTCTGGGCGGCGGCCCCGGACACCTGCGAGGCCGGGACCAGCTGCTTGACGGAGGCCATGGCGACCGGGTTGGAGACGCCCATCATCGCCGACGAGCCGACCGCGACCGCCACGATGACGGGGAACGTCACCTTCCCCGTGAACAGCAGGAGCGCGAAAAGGGCGAGCAGCGCCAGGCGTCCGAGGTCGCAGAACAGCAGGACGGTCCTGCGGTCGGCCCGGTCTGCGAGCACTCCCCCGGCCACGGCGGCGACCATGGCGGTGGCCGCCTGGGCCGACCCGATGGCGCCCGCCTGCGTGGCCGAGCCGGCGAGGAAGAGGACGAGGAGCGGGTAGGCGACCTCTCCGCTCTCCTTGCCGAGCCCGGCGAAGAACCGGCTGACCCAGAGCGTCTGGAAGTCGTGGTTGCGGATGAGCGGTCGGACCTCCTCCGCGCCGTTCACCGGGGGGACCGGGCCGGGGGGCGGGGGTCGGCGATCCCGATCCGCTGTCATCGCGGTCGGGGGACCCGATCACGGGCCGCTGGGGACGGCCTGTCGAGGGGTGGGCTTGTCATGACGTCATTATGCGCGTCTTGCCCGTATTAGTGAGGTTTGGTGTTTCTGCCCCGCACACCGGCGGACCGACCGGAAACCCCCTCCGCCGACGGCGCACTCGCGGCTCTCCGGGCCTGCGCAAAGGCCTGGCGGGGACCACCCCGGACCGCCTCCCACGCCTCTGACCAGGACCGATCATCTGGGCCACCCGGTTGCGCCCCTCCGGGGACGCGGCCCGGCCGGGATCGGCGGGCGGCCGGGGCCCCGGCCGCGCTCGGGGGAGACAGCGACCGGACCCGGCCACCCGGTGCACGTGCACCGCTG
>NZ_JBSHDN010000387.1:0-2161 GCF_053616335.1 Nocardiopsis sp. NPDC055824 | reverse complement strand
GCCTGCCGGGCCCCGATCGTTCGACTACCGGTCCTTGCCACCGCTCCCGTCGGCGGAGCCGCTCCCGGGTTCCGGGGCGTCGCCGCCCTCCGCGGCGCCGTCCGCGTTCCCGTCACCGGGATCGCCGACGGCCTCGCTCCAGGGGTCCCCTCCCGGGGCGGAGGGCATCGGCCGGGCCTCCGGCCCGTCCTGGGCCCGCTCCCCGGGAGCCGCGTGCGTCCCGGCCGGTCCGCCGGAGTCGCCGGGGCCCTCGGGGCCGGGGCCCTCGGGGCCGGGGGCGTCCCCTGCGTCCCGTGCCTCCTCGGCGGCGTCCCCGGACGTCCCGGTCCCGGCGCCGCCGTCCCCGGTCGGGCCCCAGTTCCGCGCGTCCTTGCGGATCACCTCGACCGTGTCGTCCAGGATGCGCCGGAGGTCGTGCGCCGCCGCCTCGCCGACGTGGCCCGCCTCGCGGACGACGTCGCGCACCCTGTCGCCGAAGTCGCGCAGAGCTTGGTCGAACTCGGGCCCCCCGGCCCGGCGCTCGGAGTCACCGCGGCTCCAGACCGCGCCGAACGCGCCGAAGCCCTGGGCGAAGCGCTCCCACTCGCGGGCCCAGCGGGAGCCGTCCTCGCAGCCCTGGTCCCCGGGCCTGTCCCGGGCCCCGTCCTGCCGGCCGGAGGACTCCTCCGACGGATCCCCGGCCTCCGGGGCGCGCCGTTCCGAGGTGTCGGCCCCCTCCGCGGAGGGGGCGGGCCCCGGGGCCTCCTCGCGACCGCCGTCGGTCCGGTCGCCCCCGGCCGGGGGCTCGGGGCGGCGCGCGCCGCCCGCGGCGAACTTCAGCTCCTCGCGCAGCGAGCTGATGGTGGCGCGCACGTCCTGCTTGACCGCCCGCGCGACGTCCCGGACGGAGTCGGTGAGCTCCTTCTCCAGGTCGTCGAGGTCGCCGCTGCGGCCGCGCAGTTCGGCGCGGCCCTTGTCCGTGAGCCGGTAGACCTTGCGGCCGCCCTCCTCGGTGTGGGTGACCAGGCCCTCCTCCTCCAGCCGCGCGAGGCGCGGGTAGATGGTGCCGGGGGAGGGCGAGTACACCCCGAGGAAGCGGTCGCGGAGCAGGCTGATGATCTCGTAGCCGTGCCGCGGGCTCTCGTCCAGCAGTTTGAGCAGGTAGAGCCGCAGTCTGCCGTGGCCGAAGATGGTGCTCATTCAGGCCCCCTCGGGGATCGCGGCCGGTGCCTCGGGCGCGCGCCGCAGCAGCGCGGTCCGCCCCGACGCGGAGTTGACGGTGATGGAGGCGGGGTCGACACCGCTGCCGATCTTTCCGCTGAGGATCGTCCTGGCCGGGGCGCTGCGCCGGTCCAGGCCGAAGTCGGAGTTCACGGGCGAGGTCGAGGTGCGCAGCTCGACGGTCGCCGAGGTGTCGGCGGGGACCCGCAGGGCGATCTCCCCGGACACCGAGTTGAGCCGCACCCGGCCGGCGGGCGCGATGTCGGTGTCGGCGAGCAGCTGGCCCGACACGGTCTTGGCGCTCAGCGCGGAGAGGCGGCCGCCGGCCACCGCCAGCTGGCCGCTGACGCTGTTGAACTTGAGGTTGCCGCTGGCGCCCCGCACGGCGGTGTTGCCCGAGACGGTGGCGATCTCGGTCTCGCCCGAGGCCTCGTCGAGGGTGATCTCGCCGGAGGCGGTCCGCAGCTGGCTGCGTGCGCTGATCCCCGCCGCCACGATGGGCGCGGTGGCCGTGGTGACCTCCACCGGGCAGTCGTGGGGAAGGCGCAGGTTGACGGTCGCCCTGCGGTGCTGCACGCGCTTGTAGGCGGAGAGCTGCATCGGGCGGAGCCGGTCCAGGAAACCGGGCCCGGTGAGGTCCTCGTACTGGATGGTGAGGATGCCCGCCTCCTGGGTGACCAGGAGGGGGTCGCCCACGATGTCGGTGACTTCGAAGGTGGCCGGGTCGTCGGTGGGCAGGATGTTGACGTGACCGCCGATGATCCGGACCCGCAACGCGACGATGCCGTCCAGGGTCTGGGTCATCGGCCTGTCGATGGTCCAACGCGCCATCGTGTGATCCCTTCGCTTGCTCTGTGCCTTCACGATATGTCGCGAGTGGGGGGAACTCAAGATATGTCGCGTAGTTTCGGGGGCGGTTCAGGGGGGAGCAGGGGTTCTCCCCGAGGCCGGACCGGGGCCC
>NZ_JBSHDN010000386.1:0-2200 GCF_053616335.1 Nocardiopsis sp. NPDC055824 | reverse complement strand
CCCTCCGGCGGGGCGGGCGCCCGTCGGCGGGCCCCGGTCCGGACGTTCGGCCGGCCGGGGCCGCCGCCCGGGAGGAGTGACCCGCGCGCGGACCGGGGACGGGGGCCGACCGCAGCCCCGCACCTCAGCTGACGTGGACGACCGGGCGCCGTTTGGGGTCCTCCTCGGCCTCGCGGAGGATCTCCCGGGTGAACGACGCGGTCTCCCCCTCCCCCAGCACGCCGAACCTGAACAGCAGCCGGATCGGCGACCCCTCCGACCAGGCGAAGTAGCAGTGCGGAACGGCCCCGGTCCGGTCACGGAGGCACAGGAGGACCGCCGCGAGCGCGTTGGGGGCCGCCGGGCTGCGCACCCGCAGGACCCGGTGGCCGTCCACCTCCACCCCGCGCACCCGCAGGACGCTCGCGAACTCCGACGGGTGGTGCACCTCGACCTCCACGAACAGCGGCGGCGTCCGGAGCGGGATCGGGTGCAGGAGCATCTGCTCGCGCTCGATCTCCCCGTACCCGGCCGCCCCGCCGGACCCCGGCCGGTTGGCGAACAGGTGCAGCCGGCCCCGGAGCACCGCCTCCAGGGCGAACCTGACCGCCGTCTCGTCCAGGTGGACGCTGCTGGTCCGGAGTTCCGTGCTCCTCAGCGCCCGTGAGACCAGCGACACCAGGACGGTGCCGGCCACGAACGCCAGCGCTATGAGCAGCCCGTCCGGCCTGGCCGCGACGTTGTCGGCGAGCGCGTAGCCGAACACCGCCGTCAGGAACCCGAACCCGGCCACCGCCCGCCGCCGCCCCGAGCGGTGGGCGAGGATCGTCACCGCCAGGGCCGAGGTGACGAGCATGGCGAGGATCCCGGTGGCGTACGCACCCGACTGGGCGGTGACCCCCGCGTCGAAGGCCACGGTGATGGCCATCGCGACGGCCGTGTACACCAGCACCACGGGCCGCACGGCCAGTCCCCACGCGGGCGCCATCCCGTAGCGCGGCAGGTAGCGCGGCACGATGTTGATCAGGCCCGCCATGGCCGAGGCCCCGGCGAACCACAGGATGAGGACCGTGCTCACGTCGTAGAACACGCCGAACCCGTTGCCGAGCAGGTCGTACGCGAGGTAGGCGAGCACGCGGTCGGCGGCGGGCCCGCCGGGCTCCACCGCCTCCCGGGGGACCAGGACCCCGGAGACGAACGTCGTGGACAGCAGGTAGACGCTCATGACCACGGCGGCCGTGGTCAGCATGGTCCGTGTGTCGGCGATCCGCGACCGCAGGCGCTCCTGCCCGGTCCCTCCCCCCGTCCGGATCAGGGGCATCATGCTGACGCCCGTCTCGAACCCCGACAGGCCGAGGACCAGGAGGGGGAAGGCCACCAGGACGGTGGCCGCCATCGACGGGAGCCCCCGGCCGCTCCCGAGGAGCGCGCCCTCCCAGTCGGCGAGGGTCGACGGGTCCACCGCGATGCGCACCAGCGCGGCGACCACCACCACCGCGTTGAGCAGCAGGAACACCAGCACCAGGGGGACGGCGATCCGGACCGCCTCGCGGAACCCGGCCAGGAACACCGCGCCCAGGAGGGCGAGGAGGACGAGGGTGACCGGCACCGGGTGGTCGGCCACGGCGGCGGGGGTGTACGGGTTGGCGGCCAGGTGCGCGGTGGCGTCGGCGGTGGACAGGGTGATGGTGACGATCCACGACGTCGCCACGAAGCCCAGCAGGCACAGGACGAGGAACTTGCCCCTCCACTCGGGGAGCAGGTGTTCCAGCATCGCCACCGACCCCTGGCCGTGCGGGCTGCGCTCGGCCACCCTCCGGTACACGGGCAGCATCCCGCCCAGGGTGAGGACGACGATCAGCAGCGTCGCCACGGGTGAGAGGGCGCCCGCGGTGAGGATCGCGATCGCCGGGAGGTAGCTGAGGGTGGAGAAGTAGTCGACGCCGGTCAGGCACATGACCCGCCACCAGGAGTGCTGGCGCTCGGCGTGCGGCGCCGACCCCGGGCCGCCCACCTCGTCCACCCGCCTGGCCAGGAGCCACCGCGCCAGGGCGCCGCGCGCGCGGGAGCCGTCCGAGGGAGGGACCTCCCACACGTAGGGGCCGGTGTCCCCGCCGCCGGCGCGGGCGGCGCCCGTGTCCGCACCGGCGCCCCCCCCGGCCGCCCCGCCGGGCTCCCCGGCGCCCCCGCCGGGGCCCGAGCCCCCCACGGCGTTCCCCCC
>NZ_JBSHDN010000385.1:0-2265 GCF_053616335.1 Nocardiopsis sp. NPDC055824 | reverse complement strand
GGTGCAGCCCTTGGCGGCGGGCTGCGCACCGGTGACCGACCAGGGTGGGCACCTGTGTGCCCGCGGCCGTCCCCGCCGGGGCGGGGACGGCCGCGCGGGGCGCCTCACCGGGAGCGGGACCCCGCGACCGGCGCGTCCCCGGACCCGGGCGCCGCGGGAGGCGGCCCCGCCGTGCGGCGCTGGCGGCGGGCGCGCCACCCCAGCGCCGCGTCCACCGCGAGGAACACCGCGAGCGAGGCGCCGACCAGCGGAACGGCCCACCCGAGCCCCGCCAGGACGACGACCACCGCCGCCCGCCACGGCCACGTCAGGGCCCGGAAGGAGCCGCGCGGGTACGGGCGGCCCACACCCAGGGCCCGGCCCCGCGTCGGACGCCGCTGCCACCACATGCGGTACCCCCACGCCGCGACGACGACCACTCCCAGGGCGACGGCGGTCAGCACGAGCTGGTTGGGCACCCCGAACAGCACGCCCATGTGGGCGTCGATACCCCAGCGGCTCAGCTTGGCCATGAGCGGGTAGTCGGAGAAGCGGACGACGTCGACGACCTCCCCGGTGTCCGCGGCGATCGCCGCGGAGTCCACGGAGGTGGGCCAGGACCGGTCGATCTGGGTCACTGTGTAGGGGGCGGCGGGGTCCTTCGGCAGGGAGATCTCGACCGGTCCGTCCAGACCGGCGTCCCGCGCGCCGGCGAGCACCGTGTCGATGCCGATGTCCACCCCCGGGGAGGCGTTCGGGACGTCGGCGGAGACGGAGGGGGTGGTCCAGGCCAGCCGCTCCCGGAGTTCGGTGATGTTCGCCCCCGCGTGCTGGGACCACGTCAGCCCCGTGGCGGACAGGAACAGCAGCCCCGCCAGCAGCCACGTCCCGGCCGCGCCGTGCACCGAGACCGACCGGGGACGGCCGGGAGCGGTGCCCGCGCCGGGGACGAGCAGGCGGCGCGCGCCCCCGCGGCGGCGCAGCGCGGTCGAGGCCCACAGGGCGGCCCCGCCCAGGGCGACCACCCACAGCCAGCTCGCGGCCAGCTCGCTGTACAGGCGGCCCGCGTCGCCCAGGTGCAGGTTGCGGTGCAGCATGTCGACCCAGGTCCGGGCGGGCAGCGCGCCGCTCGTGCCGTAGGTCTCCGTCACGCCGAGGACCTCGCCGCCGTAGGGGTCGACGAACACCGTCGTCCGGTGGCTCTCGGCCGACCCGGGCAGGTCGAAGAGCACCCGCGTGGAGTCCTCCTCGCCGGTGGCCGGACGCACCGCGTCGACCTCGGCCCCGGACAGCTCCGCCCGGGCGGTGCGCACCTGCTCGTGCAGCGGCAGGGGCTCGCCCCCCGGCTCCACGTACAGCTGCTCCGCGTACACCGCCTGCTCGATCTGCGGCGTCCACACGTACAGGAGCCCCGTGGCGGCGGCGACCAGGACGAAGGGGGCGACGAACACCCCCGCGTAGAAGTGGAGCCGCAGGACCAGGGGGCGCAGCGCCGCCCAGGCGCCGCGGGGCCCCGGGCGGGCCCGGTCCGCTGCCGACTTGTCCGGTTGCCGTTCCACGCGTCGGTTCTCCTCACAGCGGCGCACCGGGCCGGTGCCCGGTGGGAAGCGTCCTTCGCCCCTGTGGTCGTACGCGGGGGCCTCCGGGTTCCCGACGGCGGGGCGCCCGTGCCCGGGCGCCCCGCCGGCCGCTGCGGGCCCGCCGGCTCAGTCGACCTCGATGCCCCTGGCGGTCAGGGCCTCCAGCATCTCCGGCCGCTCGTAGAAGAGGTCCTCGGCGCCCTGGAAGCGCCGGAGGTTCGGCACCAGGTCGAGGTCGTCCAGGGAGCGGACGTCGAACAGGTCGTCCTCGCCGTCCCAGACCGGCGCGCACTCCATGAACGCCTGGTTCCCGCCGTCGAACAGGACCGAGTCCACGGTGGCGAGCTGGTCCCCGCTGATCTCCAGCGCCTCGAAGTACGCGCGCGCCTCGTCCAGGACCTGGAACTCCTTGCCGACCGCGTAGGCGTAGTCGTAGGGGGCCTGGGTGATCCCGAGCCCCTGGAGGTGCTCGGAGAGGGCGAACCGGGGGGAGAGCGTCCCGTCGTCGTACATGAGCTTCTCGACGACGAGCAGTTTGAAGTTGAAGTCCTGGAAGGTCGGCATGGTGCCACGGTAGCCAGGGGGTACGACACCGTTCCGCGCCAGGTCCGGCCCTGCGGCCCGCCTCCCGCCGGGCGGGGCGCGGGCTGCGGCGGCCCCCGTCCCGCCCCCGGACACGACACCGGCGCGGCGCCCCCCGGGGAGG
>NZ_JBSHDN010000384.1:0-2311 GCF_053616335.1 Nocardiopsis sp. NPDC055824 | reverse complement strand
GGGCGGGCGGGGGCCTCTCAGCGGGGCAGCCCCCCCCCCACGCCCGGCGCGCACCTTGGCGCGCCGGCCCGCCCCGGCCCCTCCCCCACCCCTCCTCCACCCCACGGGAGGACCCGCCATGCCCCTGCCACGCACACGCCACCGCTCACGCGCACCCCCGCCCCGGTCCCTGTCAGCTCCGATCACCGCACTCCCTGGGCGCACACCCCCGGCCGAGCGCCGCCCGAGACACTCCCACGGCGAACGGCACCCCCCACACCGCTCACGCTCCAGGAGCAACCAGTGAGAGCACGACGACTCAGGAACCGCCTCGCGGCACTCGTGGCCGCCGTCATCGCCGTCCCCCTCGCCCTGTCCGCCACCCCCGCCGCCGCGAACACCGCCGGCGTCACGGTCACCTACGTGGAGACCAGCCGCTGGGAGACCGGCTACGGCGGACAGATCACCATCTCCAACACGTCCGACACCCGCCTGACCGACTGGTCCGTCGAGTTCGGGCTCCCCTCCGGCACCGCCATCACGTCCCTGTGGAACGCCACCCTGGCCCGGTCCGGCGGGACCCACACCCTCACCCCGCCCTCCTGGGGCGCCGACGTCCCGGCCGGCGGCAGCTACTCCATCGGGTTCAACGGCACCCACAGCGGCGGCGACACCGCCCCCGTGAACTGCCTGATCAACGGCAACAGCTGCTCCGGCGAGCCCGGCGCGCCCGACACCGAGCCGCCCACCGCCCCGGCGGGGCTGACCGTCACCGGCACCACCTCCACCACCGTGACCCTGGGATGGCAGGCGGCGACGGACGACGTCGCCGTCACGGGCTACGAGGTCCTCTCCGGCGGACAGGTCGTCCGCGCCGTCACGACCGAATCCGCGACCGTCACCGGGCTGGCGCCCGCGACACAGCACTCGTTCACGGTGCGCGCCTACGACAGCTCCAACAACCGGGGGCCGGAGACCGCGGCCGTGACGGCCACCACCGACGCCGGGGGCGGTCCCACCGATCCTCCCCAGGAGCGCCGCGTCGCCTACTTCACCCAGTGGGGGATCTACGACCGGGGCTACCTCGTCCGGAACCTGGAGACCTCCGGCACCGCCGAGAAGCTGACCCACATCAACTACGCGTTCGGCAACATCAACGCCAACGGCGAGTGCTTCATGGCCAACCAGCTGGGCCAGGGCGACGCCTGGGCCGACTACGGGCGCTCCTTCACCGCCGACCAGAGCGTCGACGGCGTGGCCGACACCTGGAACCAGTCCCTGCGCGGCAACTTCAACCAGATCCTCAAGCTCAAGGAGATGTACCCCGACCTGAAGGTCAACATCTCCCTCGGCGGCTGGACCTGGTCCGAGCACTTCTCCGACGCCGCCCTGACCCCCGCGTCCCGGGAGCGCATGGTCTCGTCCTGCATCGACCAGTTCCTGCGCGGCAACCTGCCGCTCTTCGACGGCGCGGGCGGCCCCGGCTCCGCCGAGGGCGTCTTCGACGGCATCGACCTCGACTGGGAGTGGCCCGGCTCGGCCGGGCACGAGCACAACACCATCCGCCCTGAGGACAAGGAGAACTTCACCGCCCTCGTCTCGGAGTTCCGCACCCAGCTGGACGCCCTCACCGCCGAGACCGGCCGTCCCTACGAGCTGACCTCCTTCATGCCGGCCGACCCCAGGAAGATCGACCTCGGCTTCGAGATGCAGCCGCTCATGGCCGATTTCGACTTCATCACCGTCCAGGGGTACGACTACCACGGCGCCTGGGAGAACACCGCCAACCACCAGTCGAACCTCGTGACCGACGCCGCCGACCCCGGCCCCGACGTCTACTCCACGCAGACCACGGTCCAGGCGTACCTCGACCGCGGCGTCGACCCGGCCGACATGGTCCTCGGCGTCCCCTTCTACGGCCGCGGATGGACCGGGGTCTCCCCCGGGCCGAACGGCGACGGGCTCTTCCAGCCCGCCACCGGAGCAGCCCCCGGCCGCTACGAGGCGGGGATCCAGGACTGGAAGCTGCTCAAGGACCTGACCGGCTACCAGCTGCACCGTGACGACGCGTCCGGGACGGCCTGGCTCTACAACGGCTCCACCTTCTGGAACTACGACGACGAGATCTCCATGGCCCAGAAGACCGACTGGGCCCAGGCCAACGGCCTCGGCGGAGTGATGATCTGGTCCGTCGACGGCGACGACGCGAACGGCAGCCTCATGAACGCCATCGACACGGCGCTGGCCGACTGACCCCGGCCGACACCGGACCCGACAGGGCCCGCCCCCCGGCCGGGGCCGGGCGGGGCCGCCGCGGACAGCCGTCCGCGGC
>NZ_JBSHDN010000383.1:0-2320 GCF_053616335.1 Nocardiopsis sp. NPDC055824 | reverse complement strand
CCCGGCGCCCCCGCCCGGCCCGCCGGAGGGCGGGCCGGGCGCCCCGGACACGGACGGCGCCCCACCGCGGCGCCGCTTCTTCCCCTCCCCGACCCCCGAGAGCCCGGCCCCGGGGCCGCGGTCGGCCCGCACCGCGCGTACCTGACTTTCGTCAGATGACGGGACCGGCGCCGGACGTTACCTTCCGAGATATGAGAACCTCCCCGGCAGCGATCCCGCCCGGACACGCCGCCCTGGCGTGCTCGGTCCTCGTGGCTCTGCCGGCTCTTGTGTGGCCCCTCCTCTTTCTCCTCGTCCCGCTGCCCGCCCTGCTCACCGGGCGCCTGTCCTCGGATCCGCGCCCTGCTGTCGCCGTGTACGCGACCGGTGCGGCGGGAGGCGCCGGATGGCTGCTGTTGTCCGGTCAGCCCTTGGGACTGTGGATCACCGGGAGCGTCCTGGTGCTGTTCGCCGTGCCCCTCCCCTGGTTGGTGGGCCTGTACCTGCGCAACGCCGCAGCCCTGGAGGAGGCGGGGTGGGATCGGGCGCGGTCCCTGGAGAGCGAGGCGAGACTCGTCGCCGAACGGGTCCGCATGCGCGAGCGCTCCCGCATCGCCGGCGACCTCCACGACGCCGTGGGCCACGAGCTCAGCCTGCTGTCGCTGCGCGCCGGCGCCCTGGAGATGGCGGAGGACCTGTCCGAGCAGCGGCGTTCCGAGGCCGCCGAGCTGCGCGAGGCGGCGGCACGTGCGGCCGATCGGCTGGCGGAAGCGCTCGGTGTGCTGAGAGTCGATGGCGAGGCCGCGCCTCTGGGCCCGGCGGACGACACCCTCACCGCCCTGGTGGAACGCTCCAGGGCGTCCGGGATGGAGGTGGTTCTGAGCCAGGAGGGCGACACGCGTGCGCTGCCCGTGCTCGTGGACCGGGCCGTGTACCGGGTGGTCCAGGAGTCCCTGACCAACGCCGCCCGGCACGCTCCGGGCGCGGCCGTGCGGGTCACTGTCGAGACGGGGGCCGACGAGGTCGTGGTCCGGGTCGTCGGATCCGCGCCCGGGAAGGGATACCCACGAGCCCACGGGGTGAGTGGCGGAACCGGGCTCGAGAGTCTTCGCGAACGTGTCAGGCTGGTCGGCGGGACGTTCGGTGCGGGGCCCGAGGGACCGGGCTGGGCCGTGTCGGCCCGTATGCCCGTACGGGGGCGGCCGCACCCCGGGGGCGCGGCGGCACGGGACGAGCACGCGGAACCGTCGAGCCTGAGCACCCACCGCCTTGCCCGCCGCCGTACCGGGTGGGCGATAGGCCTGATCGTGGGCCTCGCCATGACAACGGCTCTCCTGGGATACGGGCTGGCTCTCGCCCTCAACGCGCACCAGGCCGCGACCGCCACACTGGAACCCGAGGTCTTCGAGCAGTTGCGCCCGGGCCAGGACCGGGCCGAGGTGGAGGCCGTCCTGCCCGAGAACCGGCTGGACGCGGCCTCCACAGGCGGGGAGGAGAACGGGATGCGGCCGGGACTGGAGTGCTCCCTCTACCGGTCGAGCCCGCAGATCTTCGACGGTGACCACGATCGGTACCGGCTGTGCTTCGACGCCGAAACCCTGGTGTCGGCCGAGGTGGTGACGTGGTGAGGAGGGTGACGCCGGCCATGGTGCGAGTCCTGCTGGTGGACGACGAGGCGATGATCCGCGCCGGTGTGCGTTCGATCATCGCCAACGACCCGGGGATCGAGGTGGTGGCGGAGGCCGCCGACGGCCGGGAGGGCGTCGAGATGGCACGTGCGTACCGCCCCGACGTCGCCCTGGTCGACATCCGCATGCCGGTGATGGACGGGCTGGACGCGGCGGCCGAGATGCGGCGCGTCGCACCGGGAACGGGCGTGGTCATCCTGACCACCTTCGGCGAGGAGGAGTACGTGCTCCGGGCCCTCGCCGGAGGCGCCGACGGGTTCCTCCTCAAGACGGGCGACCCCCGTGAGCTGATCCTGGGGGTCAGGGCCGTGGCCGAGGGCGGCGCGTTCCTCTCCCCGCGGGTGGCACGGCGGGTCCTGGACGAGCTGGACCGCGGCCGGGCTGCGGAGCGCCTCGCGGCCGGTGGGCGGGTGAGCGGCCTGACCCGACGCGAGCGCGAGGTCCTGGCCCTGCTCGGCGCGGGGCTGTCCAACCTGGAGATCGGTCGCAGGCTCTTCCTCGTGGAGGGCACGGTGAAGGGTCACGTCAGCACGATCCTCAAGCGCCTGGGGGTCCGCAACCGCGTCGAGGCGGCCGTGCTGGCGCACGAGGCGGGCCTGGTCGACCACGCCGGGAACGCCCCCGGGCCCCTTCCGGACGGCGGCTGAGGGGCC
>NZ_JBSHDN010000382.1:0-2323 GCF_053616335.1 Nocardiopsis sp. NPDC055824 | reverse complement strand
GCCTTCGGCCTCCTCGCAGGGTCGTCTTCGTCATGTCTGGAGACCCCCCGATCCCCCCGAGGCACCCCCCCTGTGGTTGGGGCCGCGCTGATCGGCGGGGCGGCGGTGCCGGGCCTGTCGACGGGGATGCCCGGCCGCTTGGCGAAGGCGTTCCGCCCGGACGGCCCCGCGCCGCCCGATGCGCCCCCGGGGCGCTGGGCCGCCGACCGCGGGCCTCCCGTCGGCGCATGTGCTGTGGGCGACCCCGCATCCCGCGTTCGCCGCAGACGTTCCTGCTCGACGCACCTCGTCCCCCCACCGCGCATCCGGCCACGGTTCCGCCGACGTGGCGGGGCCCGGCACGGCCCCCGGAGCCCCTCCCGTACGGTGGTGAGCCTTCCGGAGAGAGGGGCGGTCGATGGACGGTGGACACGACGTCGCGGACGACGCCGCCCGGGCCATGGCGACGGACATCCTGGATTCGGGCCGGTGTCCCCCGCGCGCGGGACTGACGTTCACGGGAACGGGCGGACTCCCCTCGGTCTTTCCCGTCACGGAGTTCGCCGCCGCTTCCGTCGGCGCGGCCGGTGTCGCCGCCGCCGACCTGGCCTCGGCGGGCGACGGGCGCCGCCGGGACGTCCGCGTCGACCGGCGCCTGGCCTCGATGTGGTTCGCGTGGTCCCTCCGCCCCACGGGATGGCGGCCCCCCTCCCCGTGGGACGACGTCGCGGGCGACTACCGGACCTCCGACGGGTGGATCAGGCTCCACACCAACGCCGCCGCCCACCGTGCGGCGGCCCTGCGGGTCCTCGGCGTCCCCGGCGGGCGGGACCGGGTGCGGCGGGCCGTCGCCGAGTGGGACGGGGTCGAGCTGGAGTCCCGTCTCGTCGGGGCCGGGGGCTGTGCGGCCGTGATGCGATCGACGGCCGCGTGGGCCTCCGGTGAGCAGGGCCGGAGCGTGGCCTGCGAACCGCTCATCGCCTGGGAGGACGGCGACAGGTCCGAGACGGCGCCGGCCCTCGCGGGCGGGGCGCGCCCGCTGGAGGGAGTGCGCGTCCTCGACCTCACCCGGGTCCTGGCGGGCCCCGTGGCGACGAGGTTCCTGGCGCTGCTCGGGGCCGACGTCCTGCGCGTGGACCCGCCCTGGTGGGACGAGCCCGGACTGGTCCCCGAGGTCATGCTCGGCAAGAGGTCCGCCCGGCTCGACCTGCGCGAAGCGGGCCCGCGCGGGCGCCTGCTGGAACTGCTGGGGCGGTGCGACGTCCTCGTGCACGGCTACCGACCCGGCGCCCTCGACCGGTTGGGCCTCGGCGCGGACGTCCGTCGCGGGGTGCGCCCGGGACTGGTCGAGGTCGGCCTCGACGCCTACGGCTGGACCGGTCCCTGGAGGACGAGGCGCGGCTTCGACAGCCTGGTGCAGATGAGCACCGGCATCGCCGACGCCGCCATGCGCGAAGGAGGGCTGGACGCTCCGAAGCCGCTGCCGGTCCAGGCGCTGGACCACGGGACCGGGTGCCTGATGGCCTACGCCGCCCTGGAGGGGCTGAGGCGGCGGGTCGACACCGGTCAGGGCTCCCTCGCCCGGCTGTCCCTGGCTCGTACGGCCCTCCTCCTCGCCGGGCGCCGGGGTACGGGCGACCCCGGCCCGCTCGATCCGGAGGGCGACGGCGACCTCGCCCCGGGTGTCGAGGACACGTCGTGGGGGCCGGCCCGTCGGCTCCGAATGCCGCTGGAGGTGGAGGGCGTGGTCCTCGCGGCGCCGCGGCCGGCGGGGGCCCTGGGGGCGGGCGAGGCGCGGTGGTGACCGCCCCGCCCGCGGACGCGCCCCGCCCGACCGCCGTCCCGGGGCCGTCCGAGGCGGTCTCCGACATCAGGGAGATCGCGGAGTCCTGACCCGTTCGTCGACGAAGGCGAGGAGGTCCGGATCGTCGGAGACCAGGCGGTCCACCTCCTCGCCCCCGTCGCACCTGCACAGGGCCACCGTCACCCGCGAGGCGGAGCGGTCCACCACGCGCCACACGGCGCCGTGGTCCTCCCACCGGGTCAGGACCTCCACCGGGTTCCGTTCGTCGCTCATGGTGCCATGATGCCCGGAACGCGGAGTCCGCCCCTCCCGCACGCCCAGCTTCCCGGGGCGCTTCGGGCGGCCGGAGGCCGGGCGGGCTCCCGTGACGCGCCGTGTGGGCCGCCCGACACCCCGCATGTTCACCCCACCCTTCCGCGTCCGATAGAATCGAACCGTTGCCGCACGGCACACCAGGGGCTATGGCGCAGTTGGTAGCGCGCCTCCATGGCATGGAGGAGGTCTGGGGTTCGAATCCCCATAGCTCCACGCGACTCTGGG
>NZ_JBSHDN010000381.1:0-2455 GCF_053616335.1 Nocardiopsis sp. NPDC055824 | reverse complement strand
CCCGCCCGGCGCCGGGCGGGTGCCGGGCAGCACGGTGCGGACGCCCCCTGGGGACCCCCTACGTCAAGTCAACCCGGGGCCGGTGCGATGCACGAGCCCCGGGTTCCTTCTGTGGACGACGCGGGGAGGAGGACCGCGGACCGGTGGACGGTCCCTCCCCGACCCCCTCGGGCGGGAACATCCCATGATGTACCGTCACCTCCATGTCGGCGGCCGGGCGACCACGGCCGACCGCCCCGTCACCGCCCCCGTCCGGGGCTCCCCGGCCCAGGACACCGATGGCGACCGCCATCCCCCACCCCCGAGGAAGGGCCCGCTCAGATGCCCGGTTTCACCACACGTCCCCAGCTCCGCGGCGATTTCGGCATGGTCGCCTCCACCCACTGGCTGGCCAGCGCCACCGGCATGTCCCTGCTCGAACGCGGGGGCAACGCCTTCGACGCCGTCGTCGCCGCGGGTTTCACCCTCCAGGTCGTCGAGCCCCACCTCAACGGCCCCGGCGGCGAGGTCCCCGTCGTCTTCCAGGCGGCGGGCGCGGAGCCCCGCGTGCTGTGCGGACAGGGTGTGGCGCCGGCCGCGGCGACCATCGAGGCCTACGGGGGCATGGACCGCATCCCGGGCAGCGGCGTGCTCGCCGCCACCGTGCCCGGCGCCTTCGATGCCTGGATGCTGCTCCTGCGCGACCACGGCACGATGACCGTCCGCGACGTCCTCGACCACGCCATCGGGCTGGCCGAGCGCGGCTACCCCGTCCTGGACCGGATCGCCGCGGCCGTCACCGCCCTGCGCCCCGTCTTCTCCCGGCACTGGGCGGGTTCGGCCGCCGTCTACCTCCCCCACGGAACGGCGTCCGCGCCCGGCTCCCGGCTGCGCAACCCCGCACTGGCGGCCACCTACCGCCGGATCGTCGCCGAGGCCGAGGGGGTCGGCGGCGACCGCGAGGAGCAGATCGAGGCGGCGCGCAGGGCCTGGTCGCAGGGCTTCGTCGCCGGGGCGGTCGGCGAGTTCCTGGCCTCTCCCGTCCCCAGCGGCACGGGCGAGCCCCAGCGCGCCCTGCTCACCGCCCAGGACATGGCCGACTGGAGCGCCTCCTACGAGGATCCGGTCGGCGTCGCCTACGGGGCCCACACCGTGCACAAGACCGGCCCGTGGGGCCAGGGCCCCACCATGCTCCAGCAGTTCCGGCTGGCGGAGGCCCTGGGCACCGGCCACGACGTCCGCGACGGGATCAGCGCCGACTTCGTCCACCGGGTGGCCGAGGCGGCCAAGCTCGCCTTCGCCGACCGCGAGGCCTGGTACGGCGACCCGGACTTCACCGACGTCCCCCTCAAGGAGCTGCTCGGCTCCGACTACACCGCCGGGCGCGCCGCCCTGGTCGACGACGCCCGCGCCAGCATGGAGCAGCGGCCCGGCCGCGTCGGCGCCCGCTCCCCGTTCGAGCCTCCCCTGTACGTGCCCGGCCGGACCCCCGGCGACCGCACGACCGGGGAGCCGACCGTACGCGACGCGGCCCTCTCCAACCCCGCGGACCTGCGCGGCGACACCTGCCACGTGGACGTCGTGGACTCCTTCGGCAACATGGTCTCGGCCACCCCCAGCGGCGGCTGGCTCAGCAGCTCCCCCGTCATCCCCGACCTCGGCTTCCCGCTCGGCAGCAGGGCCCAGATGTTCTGGCTCGACCCCGACTCCCCCAACGCCCTGGCCCCGCGCAAGCGCCCCCGCACCACCCTGTCCCCGACCCTGGTCACCAGGGAGGACGGGCAGGCCGTGCTGGCGATCGGCACGCCGGGCGGCGACCAGCAGGACCAGTGGACGTTCACCGCGCTGCTGCGCATCCTCAACGGGGTGGACGACCTCCAGGAGGCGCTGGACACACCCATGTTCCACACCAACGCCTTCCCGAGCTCGTTCCACCCGCGCGAGACGGTCCCCGGGGACCTGGTCGTGGAGCCCGGCGTCGGCGAGGACACGATCGCGGACCTGGTGGCACGCGGGCACCGGGTGCAGGTCGCGCAGCCGTGGTCACTGGGGCGGCTGGCGGCCGTGGCCCGCGACCCCGACACCGGCGAGCTGCGCGCGGCCGCCGACGCCCGCGCGTCGCAGGGGTACGCGGCGGGCCGCTGACACGGAGGGGACACGGGGCGGCGGCCCACGGGACGGCGCCGGCCGCGATGTGGTCCGGGTGCGGATTGAGAGCGCTTGCCTGCCTTGATCTGGCCTCTTGCCAAATCGTCCGGTCACTGCTTATGTAGACCTGTGCAGCGGATCCCCGGGAACTCCCGGAGTGCCCTCCGCCGCAACTCGGAACCATTGAATACGGGGTTCGCGCGCTGTCTCCCCCTCCCTCAGCGACGGCCCTGTTCCCCCTCCTGACCGAGGCCTGCCTTCCCCTCCCGGCTGGGTTTTTCGGACAAGGAGAAAAGAGTGGGCCGTGGTGCCGCCGACGCGGTGGCAC
>NZ_JBSHDN010000380.1:0-2486 GCF_053616335.1 Nocardiopsis sp. NPDC055824 | reverse complement strand
GCGGACGCCCCCGGACGCGGGGTACCGCGCCCTCCGGGCCCGGCCTCAGCGGACCACGTCGAAGACCTGCTTCTGGACACCGTTGGAGTACGCCTCGTGCTCGACCAGCCTGAGCTTCTGGGCGTCCTTGTCCGTGTCGCTGAACAGCCGCTTGCCCGCGCCCAGCAGCACCGGGAAGACCAGCAGGTGGTAGCGGTCGACCAGCCCGGCGTCGGCCAGGGCCCGGCCCAGGGTGGCGCTGGCCTGGACCGAGATCGGCCCGCCCCCGGTCTCCTTCAGCGCGGCCACGTCCTCGACCGAGCGCAGGATCGTGGCGGGCCAGCGCGGGTCGTCCTTCTCCAGCGTGGTGGAGACCACGTACCGCGGCATGGCGTTGTAGCCGGCGAACTCCTCCACCATCGTCGGCCACACCGGGGCGAAGGCGTCTTAGCTGCGGCGGCCGACGAGCAGGGCGGTCGCCTCCTCCTGCTCGCGGGCCTTGATCCCGTAGGCCGCCTCGTCCGTCTCGATGTCCTTGAAGGTCCAGCCCGCGTTGCGGTAGCCGGGCTCGCCGCCGGGGGCCTCCATGACTCCGTCGACGGACACGAACGCGGTGACGATCAGGGTGCGCACAGGTGACTCCAGGGTTGCTCTGTCTCTTTACTCACCCACACGTCGAACGGGGCCTCCCCCGATCGACACCGGGGCGGAACTTTTTCCGGAGGGGCCGAGCAGGCCCTCGACTCCATGGCCGTGCACGCCGCCCCCCGGATGGGGATCGTGTCCGAGGTCGACCGGTACATCTCCCCACCGGGACGTCCCTGGAGCCGGGCCCCGGCGCTGACGCGGCCCGGCGCGGACGGCCGGCGCCCCGGACTCAGGCCCCGCCCGCTCCCCGGGCGCCGTCGTCCAGGCGCGGGAGCGCGCGGGAGCCGTAGTGCGCGTAGCGCTCGCCCGTGGGCAGGGCGTAGAAGGTGACCGGGGCCCACGACCGCATACCGCCGGGGCGCACGACGTAGAACCCCTCCTCCACCGGGACCAGGACGTGCTCCTGCTCGGGCTCGGGGTCCACGTCGGCGAGGGGCCCCAGGACGGTGGTCCGCATCACGGTGTCGCCGTCCCTGGCGAACACCTCCATGCGCAGCGCGGCGTGCTCGTACGTCCCCAGGACGGGGGCGGGGTCGACCTCGGCCGGGACCGGGGGCGGCGCCGGCCTGTCGGGAACCCCGATCCCGGCCAGGTCGCGGAAGACCTCGCGGTACAGATCGTGGTACAGATCGGACGCGTGGCCGCCGTTGGTGAGCAGGACCACGGCCAGGCCGGTCTCCGGGGACACGCGCAGGAACGCGGACTGCCCGATGGTGTTGCCGTCGTGGCCGACGAGCCGGTGCCCGTTCCAGTCGTGGCGGATCCAGCCCAGCCCCCAGGAGTCGCCCAGGGCGTGCGCGCCGGGCACGTCGACCTGGAACTCCGCCATGGCGCGCACGCCCTCCTCGCTCAGGACGCGTGTGCCGTCCTCGGCGAGTCCGCCGTCCAGGTGCATGCGGGCGAAGCGCAGCACGTCCCGCGCGGTGGAGGTGAGGAGCCCGGCCGGCCCCATCGACCGGGGCAGCCCCCACACCGGGGCGCGCACCGGG
The DNA here is from genome assembly GCF_053616335.1 of Nocardiopsis sp. NPDC055824. Taxonomy (NCBI): domain Bacteria; kingdom Bacillati; phylum Actinomycetota; class Actinomycetes; order Streptosporangiales; family Nocardiopsidaceae; genus Nocardiopsis; species Nocardiopsis sp. NPDC055824. Next base: position 870 of record NZ_JBSHDN010000380.1, on the reverse strand, counting down.
TCGGGGAGCCCCCGCACGTGTCCGACGGCCGCGCCGTGCAGCAGCGCGTCCTCCGGGAGCGTGCCGGTGTGCGTCAGACCGAGGGGGGCGAACAGCGCCTCCCGCATCGCCGCGTCCCACGTGCCGCCGGTGAGCCTCTCGATGACGCGGCCCAGCACCGGGAAACCGGAGTTGCAGTAGGAGAAGGTCGCTCCGAGCGGGTGGATCAGCGCCGCGTCGGAGAGCAGGGCGACGTACCTCTCCAGGGTGTCGTCCCCCCTGCCGGTGTCGGTGAACAGGTCGCCGTCGATGCCGCTGGTGTGGGTCAGCAGGTGGCGCACCAGCACCCGCCCGGTCGTCGCGGGGTCGGAGAGCCGCAGTTCGGGCAGGACCTCCGCCACCGGGGTGTCGAGGGTGAGGCGCCCCTCGTCGACCAGCCGCATGATCGCGGTGGCGGTCCACACCTTGGTGATCGACCCGATCTGGAACACCGAACCCGTGTCCACGGGGTGGCCGGTCTCCGTGTTGAGCACGCCGCAGGCGGCGAGGGCGATCCGGTCGGGCTCCCGCCCCTCCCCTTCATCGGAGGGGCGGCCCAGCGCCAGGATGCCGAGCTGGGCCCCGGGAACCCCGTGCTCGGCGGCGAGCACCCGGAGGCGTTCGCCCCAGTGCGCCTCGTCGACCGCGGTCCGGCGGGGTGCGGGGGTCGGCCTGTCCTCCGGGCGCGGTGCCGTCGTCGTCACGGGTGCTCCTTCTGTGGTCGGGCGGGGACGCGGGCCCCCCCCCCCGGGGGCCCCCGCCCCCCCCGCCCCGGCCCCCCCCCCCCCCCCGGGCCCCCCGCCGGATGCGCATCGCTCTGGGACCGCAGACCGTCGCCCGCACCCGCCGCAA
>NZ_JBSHDN010000379.1:0-2487 GCF_053616335.1 Nocardiopsis sp. NPDC055824 | reverse complement strand
GGGCGCGCTCCGATGGGTGCGCCCGGCCCCGCCCCCGGCACCGCGTCCCCGTGCCCGGGCCCTGGGCGTCCGGCCGCTCGGCCGGGCGCGTGGGCGGGGCCCCGGCCCGGCGCGGGGCGTGAAGCCCGATGCGCGGGGCCCGTACTCACGGCCCCGGTACCGGTTCCGTGAGTGAGAGCCCGCCGGGACGGCGCTCCCGGTCACGTCGTGCCCGGGGGCCCGGGCCGCGTTCACGCCGCGGTGTCGGAACCCTCGTCCGCGCCGTCGCCGTGGGCGGCGTCGTAGGCGTCGCGGAACGCCTCCACGCGGAGCCGCCGGCGCTTCATCATGGAGGGGGTCATGCACGCCAGCACCAGTAGGAGGGCGGACAGTCCCAGGAGCAGGATGGGGAAGCCGGAGACCCCGCTCTCCAGGATGCGGATGACGACCTGGAACACGTTGAGAAGGGCCATCGTCGCGAACACGACGGCCAAGGCGACCGGCGTTCCGCTGGACAGCTGCCCCTCGACGACGATTCGCCCCAGCCGGTTGGTCTCCGGGTCCGGGCCGAGTCTCCCCTTCCGGACGAGTCGCCAGGCCTCCGCGAGCTTGGCGGGGTCGGTGCCCAGGGGGAGGTTCTTCAGTTTGGCGGCCTCAAGTGCGCGCCCGGCCCGCTTGGCCTCGGGGGATATGGCCCCCGAAACCACCGCGGCCATCGCGAGGGTTCCGGTCACCAACAGCAGGCCCATCGTGAGGAGGGCACCGAACAGCCAGGCGCCGGTCGCCGTGGAGAAGCCCAGGATTCCGGCCGCAGCGATCACGAACAGCAGTGCGGCCGAGGCGCGGAGGGCGAACGCGCCCGGGTGGTCGGCGCGGTAGGTCCGGAGCCGGGCGGCCCAGCGGGGGCGCGGCGGACGGGGGACGGAGGGGTGGGGGGCGCCCTGGGGGATCATGTCCGCAATGTACCCCTCTGTGGTTCGCCGACCGGTCGCGGTCGCCCCGACCGGGGGCCCGGCGCACCACGACGGCGGACGGGCCGCAGGGGGGAGAGGCTGACAGGCCGTCGTCAGGTTCGTCCGGAAGGGGTTGGGCGGGCGCGTGACCGCGCGTAACCTCGCGCCATGGAGAACCACACCGCCCCCGCCGGGACCGGCGTCGACGCGCTCGTCCGGGACCTTCCCAAGGTCGAGCTGCACGTCCACCTCGAAGGCTCGATGCCCGCCGAGACCCTCTTCGACCTGGCCCGCAAACACGCGGCCGAGGGCGTCCCCGACACCCTGGAGAAGCTCCGGGACTGGTACGCCTTCACCGACTTCCCCCACTTCATCGAGGTCTACCTGGCGTCGGTGACGACCCTCAGGGACGAGGAGGACTTCGCCGTCCTCGCCTCGGCGGTCGCCGGGCGGCTGGCCGCGCAGAACGTCCGCTACGCGGAGGTGCACGTCAGCCTCTACACGCACCTGATGCGCGGTGTGCCCGCGCGGGTGGTGTTCGACGGGATCGAGCACGCGCGCCGCGAGGCCGAGCGCGAGCACGGCATCAGGCTCCGGTGGATCCCCGACTTCCCCGCCGACTTCGGTCTGGAGAGCGCCGAGGCCACGCTGGAGGCCGTCCTGGCGGAGGGCCCGCCCAGCGTGGTGGGCTTCGGGGTGGGCGGTGTGGAGACACCCCTGGAGCAGTACGCGGGGGTGTTCGGCAGGGCGCGCGCCGCCGGGCTCGCCAGCCTCCCGCACGCCGGTGAGCACGGTGGACCCGAGCGCGTGCGGGAGGCCCTGGACGCGCTCCGCGCCGAGCGCATCGGGCACGGCATCGACTCCATGCGCGACGCGGAGCTGGTGGCCCGGCTGGTGGAGGAGCAGGTCCCGGTGGACGTCAGCCCCACCTCCAACGTGTGCACCCGCGCCGTGGAGGCGATCGGTGACCACCCGCTGCCCCGCATGCTCGACGCCGGGCTGCTGGTCACGCTCAACACCGACGACCCGACCATGTTCGGCACCGACCTCAACCGCGAGTACGCCACCGCCCACCGGCTGGGACTGGGTGCCGGGGACCTGGTCCGCCTCGCGGCGAACGCCGTGCACGCCTCCTACCTGGGGGCGGCCCACCGCCGCGCCCTGCTGGCCGAGATGGAGGAGGTCGCCGCCCGCCACGGGGTGGGGGTCGGGAGCCTCTAGGGACCCTGCTCCTCCCGGACCTCCGCTCCGCTGCGGCCCCGGTGTCGTGGGGGCACCGCGGCCGCCTGTGAGCGCGAGGACCTTCGGAGCCCCCGCCGGATCGGCCCGTCCCCCGCGAACCCGTCCGCGGCGCCTCCAGAACCCGCGGGCACCCGGGCGCGGGGATCCGGCCGTGCTCCGGCCGACACGCGGTCGCCGGGCTGACCCCCGGAAGCGCCCCCGAGCAGGAGACTTGGGGGTGCGCCGGGCACGGCAGTGCCCGTGCCCGGCCCCGGGGGGAGACGCGATGCGACGGGACTCCGGCGGGAACGCCGAGGGGGGCTCCGGCCACGGC
>NZ_JBSHDN010000378.1:0-2516 GCF_053616335.1 Nocardiopsis sp. NPDC055824 | reverse complement strand
GCCAGGTGGACCCGGCGCGCCCCGCAGCCGTCCGTTCTGTCATCGCGGGGACGGAAAAGACGGTTGTGACTGCGGGTTGAACTCGTCCATCCGCACGTTCTCCGCCTCGGACAAACGCGGGTCCGTCAGTTTGAGCACGTCGAGGCCCCGCTGAATATCGGACGAGTAGACGTGGCCCCTGTAGTAGTACGCCGACCAGGAGCCGGCGGTGCTCAGCGTGTCCGGTTTCCAGGGGCCGCGGTCGAAGTGGCCGATCTCCACGGGCCGGTCGGGATCGGTCAGGTCGATGACCGAGACGCCGCCCTGGTACCAGGACTGCACGAAGAAGTCCTGCCCGGGCACGGGAATGAGAGAACCGTTGTGCGCCACACAGTTCTCGGTTTCGGTCTGATGGCGCGGCAATTTGTAGTAGCTCCTGAACCCGAGTTCGGGGGACGCGCCACCGAGGTCCAGCGAGTAGACGGCGTCGGCGCCCCGCTCGGGGCCGATCTCCTCCGTGCAGGTGGCCGCGCTTCCGCCGCCGAGCTCGTCGGTGAAGACCACGTTCCTGGCGTCGTTGGTGAACGTCGCCGAGTGCCAGAACGCGAAGTTCGGGTCCTGGACGCGGTCCACCACCCGCGGCTCGGCCGGGTCCGACGTGTCGAGCAGCAGGCCGTCGCCCAGGCAGGCCGCCGCGGCGATGTCCCGTTCCGGGTAGACGGTGATGTCGTGGCAGCCCGTGGTCCTCCGGTGCCCGCCGTCCGGGAACAGTTCGGGCTCGTTGACCACCGAGGCAGCGGCGGGATCGGCCAGCGGCACCTCGATGATCGAGACCTTGTCGTGCGGCGGCTGACAGTTGGGGAAGCGCTCGGAGGGCGAGTACGACGACACGTAGACGTACTCGTGCTCGCCGTCCTCGCCGGGCACCAGCGTGTTGGTGTGCGAGCCGCAGTCGGTCGCCACGGCCGCCACGTACTGCGGGTTCGCCTTGTCCGAGATGTCGAAGATCCGAATGCCCTCGAAGCCCTCCGGGTCGGTCGTGGGCACCGACGCCGCACCGCACTCCGTACCGGCGCGCGGGTAGTCGACCGAGAAGTACAGCAGGTCGCCGCTCACCGACACGTCGCCCTGCCCACCGGGACACACGACGGTGGACACCAGCCGGGGCCGGGCCGGGACGGAGATGTCGTAGACGCCGAACCCGTCGTAGTTGCCGCCGATGGCGTAGTCGCCGGTGAACGCCAGGTCCGAGTTGTAGGCGGCGTCGCTGTGCAGCCCCTCGGGCTTGGGCAGGTTGGCCAGGTGCACCACCCCGCCTCCCGTGCTCACGCCGTCGGCGGCGCGCGCCCCGGGGACGGCCAGGAGGCCGACGGCCACCAGGAACCCCGCCCCGATGGCCCCCCAGCGGACCCGGCCACCGCGTCCTCGTCCACGCACCACAGCCCACACCCCCAGGAATTACACAAAGATGCCAATTGACTACTTTGTGTTGTACTCCCTTGAGTCACCACACTCCAGACGAAACGCCGAGACCGGACATCTACTGACCAATCCCCAGGAGGCCGCCCTACAGGCACCGCCCGGCGCGGACCGGACGCGTACCGAAGGAAACCCTGTCCTGCCGACACACCCTCAGGGCTGGACAAAACACCCACCGAGTGAGTAGAAAACCCGCAGGACGTTGCCTCAGGGGCACCGGGCCCCACGACACCGCGGATCCGTCCGCGCCACACCCCCATCGGAGGACACCTCGTGCGTCGCCTGGCACTCGCGACCGGAGCAGCTCTCGCGCTGCTCGGAGCCACAGCCTGTACCGGTGACGAGGAAGGCCGGGAGTCGGCCAACGTCATCGCCCCCGGAGCGCCCGGCGAGTCCTCGTCGCCCGCGACCGCCGACCAGATCGCCGCCCTGGCCGAGGAGCAGGGGCACAACGAGGCCGACGTCACCTACCTGGTGATGATGATCGAGCACCACTCCCAGGCCCTGGAGATGACCGACCTGGTCCCGGAGCGCCACGAGCGCGACGGCATCGAGCGCATCGCCGACCGCATCGCCGCCGCCCAGGGGCCGGAGATCACCGCCATGGAGAGCTGGTTGGAGGAGAACGTCTTCGGCCCCGCCCGGGAGAACCCCGCGCACCAGAACTTCTGCGGCCTGGAGGGGGACGGCACCCACCACGGCGAGGACGCCGACGTGCCCGCCTGCGAGCTGGACGTCGACCACGCCGACATGCCGGGCATGGCCACGCCGGAGGAACTGGAGCAGTTGGCGGAGGCCGAGGGCGACGCGTTCGACCGGCTCTTCGTGGAACTGATGACCACCCACCACGAGGGCGCGGTCACCATGGCCGAGGACGCGATGGCCGAGGGCAGGGACCAGACCGTGCTCAGGATGGCCAACGACGTGATCGCGGAGCAGAACGCGGAGATCGGCCGCATGGCGGAGGTGCTGGAGGACGCGTGACGCCCACCCTCCGGCGCGAATGCCCGGCGGCCCGTCCGAGGACGCGAGAGGGGCGCCCCCGGGCCGGGGGCGCC
>NZ_JBSHDN010000377.1:0-2585 GCF_053616335.1 Nocardiopsis sp. NPDC055824 | reverse complement strand
GCCAACGCCCGCTCACACTCCGCGATCCGCTCCGCGAACACCGGTGAGGAATCCAACAACTCCACCGCCATCCCCTCCCACTGACCACCCTGACCGGGGAAGACCAGCACGGGCCTGCGATCCGACGCGCGTCCGCGAACCGTGCCGACCGCGTTCACGCCCTCAGCTAGTTCACCGAGGCGTGCCAGGAGGGTGTCGCGGCCGGTCCCGACCACGGCGGCCCGGTACTCGAAGGCCGTGCGGGTGGTCGCCAGCGACCACCCCACGTCCACCGGGTCCAGACCGGGATCCGCCCCGACCCGGTCGCGCAGACGGGCGAGGGAGTCGTCGAGCGCCTCCCGGCTGTGGGCCGAGACCACCCAGGGCACCGGCCCCGCGGCTCCGGCTGCGCTCCGCGCCCCCGGGTCGCGGGAGGGGCCGGTGAGGACGGCGCCCTCCCGTTCCGGGGCGGGAACGGCCTCGTCGGGAGCCTGCTCCAGGACGAGGTGGGCGTTGGTCCCGCTGGCGCCGAACGCGGACACGCCCACACGGCGGGGGCGGCCGGTCTCCGGCCACGGCCGCGCCTCGGTGAGGAGCTCCACGGCGCCGGAGGACCAGTCCACGAACGGTGTGGGCTCGGCGACGTGGAGCGTCCGCGGCAGGATCCCCTCGCGCATGGCCAGGATCGACTTGATGACCCCGGAGACCCCGGCGGCCGCCCCGGTGTGCCCGATGTTGGTCTTGAGCGACCCGAGCCACAGGGGTTCCCCGGTCCGGTCGCGCCCGTAGGTGGCGAGCAGGGCGTTGGCCTCGATGGGGTCGCCGAGCCGGGTGCCGGTGCCGTGGGCCTCCACGGCGTCGACGTCGGCCGGGGTGAGCCGGGCGTCGGCGAGGGCCTGGCGGATCACCCGCTCCTGGGAGGGGCCGCTGGGCGCGGTCAGGCCGCTGGAGGCGCCGTCCTGGTTGACCGCGCCGCCCCGGATCACCGCCAGCACCCGGTGCCCGTTGCGCCGCGCGTCCGACAGGCGCTCCAGGACGAGCATGCCGGCTGCCTCGCCCCAGCCGGTGCCGTCGGCGTCGGCGGAGAACGCCTTGCAGCGGCCGTCCGCGGACAGCACGCCGTGGCCCGTGAAGGACACCCACGCGGAGGTGTCGGTGTGGGCGGTGACACCTCCGGCCAGGGCGAGGGAGGACTCGCCCGAGCGCAGGGAGCGCACGGCCATGGCGATCGACACGAGGGAGGACGAGCAGGCGGTGTCCACCGTGATCGCGGGGCCCTCGAGCCCCAGGGTGTAGGACACCCGGCCCGCGGCGACGGCGGTCATGCCGCCGGTCAGGCGGTACCCCACCAGTTCGGCCGGGGACTCCTGGACCGGTGGCCCGTAGGTCTGGCCGACCATGCCGACGAACACGCCCGCGGGGGTGGAGTGCAGGGACCCGGGGGTGATGCCCGCGTGTTCGAGGGCCTCCCACGCCGTCTCCATGACGAGGCGGTGCTGGGGGTCCATGGCCATGGCCTCGCGGGGGTTGATCCCGAAGAAGGCGGGGTCGAAGTCCCCCGCGCCCTCCAGGAAGCTCGCGGAGCGGACGTAGGTCCGGCCGAGACCGTCCGGGTCGGGGTTGAACAGGCCCTCCAGGTCCCAGCCGCGATCGGTGGGGAACCCGCCCCTGGTCTCGCGCCCCTCGACGAGCAGGTCCCACAGCCCTTCGGGGGTGTCGGCCCCGGGGAAGCGGCAGCCGATCCCGACCACCGCGACGGGCTCGTGGTCGCGCTCCTCCAGCTCCTCGACACGGGTGCGTGCCTGTCGCAGGTCGACGGCCATCTTCTTGACCAGGTCGCGGAACTTGTTCTCGTTCGTCATACGTGCTGCTCTCGTGTGCGTTCCGGTCAGGAGGGTCCGCGGGTCAGGAGATCCCGAACTCCTGGTCGATCAGCTCCAGGAGCTGGTCGTCGGTGGCCTCGTCGTACTCGGTCCCGGGCTCGGAGTCGTCGAGGCGGCGCAGGAGGCCGCGCAGTCGGTCGCCGAGCTCCTTCCTGGTCCCGTCGTCCACCGCCGATGCGGCCAGGGCCGTTTCGAGCCTGTCCAGTTCGTCCAGGACGGGCAGCGGGGCCCGGTCGGCGGCGGAGGCCTCCGCGAGGCGGTCGGCCACGTGGCGGGTGAGGGCGAGCGCCGTGGGGTGGTCCAGTGCCACGGTGACGGGCAGGTCCAGGCCGGTCGCCTCGTTGAGCCGGTTCCGCAGCTGGACGGCGCCGAGCGAGGTACCGCCCGCGTCGAGGAAGCCGCGGCCGAGGTCGACGTCCTCCGCTCGCGGGTGGCCGAGGACGGCGGCGGTCTCCGCGCGGACCAGGGTGAGGACGGCCTCCTCCCGTTCGGCCGCCGAGAGCCCCGGCGGAAGCCGCCAGTCGCCCCGTCCGGCGGTACCGCCGGACGGGACCGCCGCCGTCCCGGCGGGTTCGGGGGCGGGCGCGGCGGGCGCGGCGGGCGCGGCGGACGCGGGCGAGCGCCAGTAGCGCTGTCGTTGGAAGGGGTAGGTCGGCAGCTCCACCACCCGCGCCCCCCGCCCGAACACCGACGACCACTCCACCCGCGCGCCGTACGCGAACG
>NZ_JBSHDN010000376.1:0-2616 GCF_053616335.1 Nocardiopsis sp. NPDC055824 | reverse complement strand
GCGCGGGCCCCTCCGCGCTCCGCGTGTCCGGGGGACCGGCCCCCGGCGCCGGTCGGGTCAGCGGACGCCGACGAGGTCGCAGACGAAGATCAGGGTCTCGCCCGGCTTGATGGCGCCGCCCGCGCCGCGGTCGCCGTAGGCCAGGTGCGGGGGGATGACCAGCTTGCGCCGGCCTCCCACGCGCATGCCCAGGACGCCCTGGTCCCAGCCGGAGATGACCTGGCCGGCCCCGAGACGGAAGCTCAGCGGTTCTCCGCGGTTCCAGCTGGCGTCGAACTCCTCGCCGCTGGAGAAGGCGACGCCCACGTAGTGGACGTCGACGGTGCTGCCGTGGCCGGCCTGCGCGCCTTCGCCGACCTTGATGTCGGTGATCTCCAGGTCGGCGGGCGGCGGGCCCTCGATGAAGTCGATCTCCGGACGCTCGAGCGCCATGGTGGTACCCCTCGTGTGTTCAGTGGGAACAGAGAGGCCAAGGGTATCGGCGCGCGGACACCTCCCTGCGCGTCCGGGCCGGGGCGGAGCCCCCGCCCGGCGCGGGCGGCGGACCGCTCCGTCAGTGGGAGCCGACCGTGGCCGCGACGACGTGCCCGTGCCCCTCGACCTTGATCGGCCCGCTGTCCGCCTGCACGAACACCGACTCCCCGCGTTCCAGGGTCAGGCCCTGGCCGACCTCCGCCACCAGTTCCACCCGTCCGTGCAGGGCCAGCACCACCGTGGGCCCCTCCCCCGGCAGGTGGGCCGCGACGCGGCCCGGCCCGATCTCGTGCAGCGCGAACTCGGGGGCGGCCGGGCGGAACTCCCGCCTCCCCTCCAGCAGGCCGGGCCGCGCGTAGGGGATCGGCAGCACCGAGAAGTCCACCACGTCCAGGAGCTCGGGGGCGTCCACGTGCTTGGCGGTCAGCCCCGCGCGCAGCACGTTGTCCGAGCTGGCCATCACCTCGACCGCCGTCCCCTGGAGGTAGGCGTGCAGGTTGCCGGCGGGCAGGAACAGGGCCTGCCCCGGCCCCAGTGTGACCCTGTTGAGCAGGAGCGACGCGACCGCGCCCGGATCGCCCGGGTAGCGGACGGCGAGGTCGGCGACGATGTCGCCGTGGGTCCCCCGGGGGCCGGACGCGGACCACTCGGCGACGAACTCGTCGAGCAGGCGCTCCCTGCTGCCGTCGGGGAGGGTGAGCAGGCGTGTGAGGGCCGCGCGCAGGGCCGCGTGGGTGTCGGGCACCGCCAGGTCCGCGCGCAGCAGCACGGCCAGCTCGCACGTGAGCCCGCGCAGCTCGGCGCCGGTGGCCGCGGGCTCGCGGAAGCCGCACAGCGCCTCGAAGGGCTCCAGGGCGAGCAGGAGCTCGGGTTTGTGGTGGGGGTCGCGGTAGTTGCGGTGGGGGGCGTCGAGGGGGATGCCCGCGCGCTCCTCGGCGTCGAACCCGGCCCGGGCGCGGGTGGCGTCGGGGTGCACCTGGAGGGAGAGGGGCGCCTCGGCGGCCAGGAACTTGAGGAGGAAGGGCAGCCGTGCGCCGAACCGCTCGGCGGTCCCGTGCCCCAGCACCCGGTGCGGGTCGTCGGCGATCAGGCGGGGCAGGGGCCTGGGCCCGTCCTCGCAGTGGGCGGTGCTGGGCGCGCCGTGGTGGGCGCCCAGCCAGAGCTCGGCCTGGGGCGTGCCGTCGGGGTCGGCGCCCAGCAGGCGCGGGATGGCCGTGCGCGCTCCCCAGGCGTACGGTCGTACCTGGTTGGTGAGCCTGTGCATCCGCCCCCCGCTTTCCCGTCTGCGTGTTCTCACCCCGTGGACACTCCGGCGAGGTGGCAACAGTCTCGCGAAGGGGGCCGTCCCGGTCGACACGGCACGCCCCACTCGTAGAGGTAGTGCACACTTCACCTCGCGGGGTGGGCAGGCACCCGACTGCTGCGGGGCCCGGCGGCGGCTACGAAGTTACTGGGAAGTAAACCACGATCCCGGACACGTGAACAGCACCACATTGTCACCTCCCGGAGCCCGCGGCGACACCCGGACCGGGGTCCTGGAACCCCTTCCCCGCGCAGCCGTCGTCGCACCGGACCGCTATCGTGTCCCGGTCGTGATCGTTCCCCGAAGCGTGAGGCGGACACATGAGGCTACGGCAGGGAGGCCCGGCCGACCTACCGGCGGTGCTGGAGATGTTCGACCGCACCGTCGCGTGGCTGGCCGCGCGCGGGCGGTCGGGGCAGTGGGGCGACGCACCGTGGTCGCGCGACCCCGACCGGGTGCGGCTCGTCGAGGACCTGGTCTCCGACGGGATGTGGGTGGCCGAGGCGGAGGGCTCCCCGGCCGGGGTCCTGACCGTCCGCGAGGAGGCCCCCGCGTACGCGCCGCCGGCGGGGGAGCCCGAACTCTACGTGCGCCTCCTGCTGGTCTCCCGGGAGCACACCGGGGCCGGCGTCGGCGGCGAGCTGCTCGCCTTCGCCCGGAGGCGGGCCCTCGACCGGGGCATCGGCCTGGTGCGCGTGGACTGCTGGTCCGGCGGCGACGGAGCGCTCATCCGGTACTACGAGGGCCAGGGCTTCACCCCGACCGTGCGGGTCCCCGTGGGCGCCAGGGAGGTGCAGGTCCTCCAGCTCCGGCCCTGAGCCGGCGCGCTCCCCCGGGCC
>NZ_JBSHDN010000375.1:0-2631 GCF_053616335.1 Nocardiopsis sp. NPDC055824 | reverse complement strand
GTGCGGGGCGGGGGCCGTGGGCGCATCCGGTGCGCGGCCGCCGGCGCGGGCGGCCGTGCGCGGGAGCGACCGGCCCGGCAACCCCCACGACGGAGCCGGGGCCGGCCTCCCCCGCCCTCCCTCGGGGAGGGGGTCTACCTGCCGACGTCGCGCCCGGCGGTGTGCCAGATGCACACCACGGACGGGCGCGGGAAGTCGCCGTCGGGCCACGTGCTGGTGGGCTCCGCCAGGGTGCCCCCGTCGCCGGGGTGCTGCGGGGCGAGGAACACCGTCTTGTTGTCCTTCGAGATGAGCGGGCCGCAGGCCTCCGCGCCGACCGGGACGGTGGCGAAGGTCCTCAGCTCACCCCGGAAGCGGCCCTCGACGGGGACCACGTGCAGGGCGTCGTTGATGCCCAGCGCGCCGGGCTGGCCGTCCGTGGAGATCCAGAGGTTGCCGTCCTTGTCGAAGGTCAGGTTGTCCGGCGCCGAGATCGGCATGACCTTGGACTTGTCGAAGCCCGCGTAGTAGGTGTCCTCGTCCTCGGGGTTGCCGCAGACGATGGGCACGTTCCAGGCGAACTCCGTGGCCCCGGCGTCCGAGCCCGCCTCCACGATCTCCAGGATGTGGCCGTGCTTGTTGGGGCCGCGCGGGTTGGGCTCGTCGGCCTGGCCGGGCTCGCGGGCGGAGTTGTTGGTCAGCGCGCAGTAGACCTTGCCGGTGACGGGGCTCGGCTCGAAGTCCTCGGGCCGGTCCATCTTGGTGGCGCCCACGGTGTCGGCGGCGAGCCGCGTGCGCACCAGGACCTCGGCGACGCTGAACCCGGGCACGAAGCTCTCGGTGTCGGTGCACAGGGCGATCCACTCGCCGCTGCCGTCGAACTCGCCGTCCTCGGGGAGCGCCCCGGAGCCGTCGAACTCCTCGGCCGGGCTGTTGCCGGTCAGGCGGGCCACGTAGAGGGTCCCGGTGTCCAGCAGGGTGAGGTTGTGGCGGCGCGAGCCCTCGACGTACTTCTTCGCGCTCACGAACTTGTACATGTAGTCGAAGCGCTCGTCGTCGCCCATGTACGCGGCCACGCGGCCGTCGTCGGTGATCCGGATCGTGGCGCCCTCGTGCTTGAAGCGGCCGAGCATGGTGCGCTTGAGCGGCTCCGACCCCGGGTCCAGCGGGTCGATCTCGACGATGTAGCCGAACCGGTTGGCCTCGTTGGGGTGCTTGGCCAGGTCGAAGCGCTCCTCGAACCGGTCCCAGCGGCGGCCGGCGAGGCCGGTCCCCATGCCGTACCGGGCGTTGGGTGCGTCGGCGGGGGCGTTGCTGAAGTACTGGTTGAAGTTCTCCTCCGCGCTGAGGAAGGTGCCCCAGGGGGTCATCCCGCCCGCGCAGTTGTTGAGCATGCCCTTGACCAGGGTGCCGTCCGGGTCGTCCTGGGTTCTGAGCAGCTCGTGCCCCGCGGCGGGGCCGGTCAGGCGCATCGGGGTGGAGGCGGTGAGCCGCCGGTTGAAGGCGCGCTCCCCGTCGGCCAGGCGCCACTCGCCGGTGCCGGCGTGGCGCTTCAGCTCCACGATGGACCCGCCGTGGGCGGCCATGGCGATCCTGACGTGCTCCTCGTCCGCGGTCGCGCCGTCCGTGTACCCGGGGAACATCAGTTCCTCGTTGGTGTACTCGTGGTTGACCCACAGCAGGCCGTTGTCGTCGTCGAGCTGGTGGAAGCCCACGTAGTCGCAGTTGTAGCCGAACTGCTGCTCCTGGGCCTCGGCCGTCTGGGCGTCGACGTCGAACTCGGGGGCCCCGGGCAGGACGGGGTCTCCCCAGCGGATGATGACGTGCTGGTCGTAGCCCCGGGGGATGGTGACCTTGTCGTCGGTGTTGGGCTGCACGCTCGTGAAGGTCGGCCGGGGCGCGGGGTGGGGGCGTCCGGGCCCGCGGTCGGCGGCCGCGGTGCCCAGGGCGGAGAGGCCGAGGGCGGAGACGCCCGCGCCGACCGCTCCGGCGCGCAGGGCGCTGCGGCGCGAGAGGGCCTTCTGGAAGATGTCGCCGAAGTAGGGGTTGGCGCTGGTGTTGGGGGCGGGGTGGAAGCAGGCGTCGCCACAGCGCAGGGCGCATGTCGCGCGGGAGCGACCGCCCCCTACCTGGCCGAGCAGCGGCAGCGGGCGGCGGGGCGCGGATTCGGGCACACCTTCTCCTTGGGGATCGTCTCTGCTCCCGTGCGCTCCGCCAACGTGCGGGGTCGGGTCGGAGCGCGCGGGTCGTTCTCGTCCGGCGGGCCTCCCGCCGGACGCTCTCGACCTTGGCCGAGGTTCCACTCGCACAGGTGAAACCGAGGTGAACGCCCCTACAACTCCACCGCATCCCTGGGTCGGTCACGCTCCACGGTCGTCAGGGCACCCACCGTCGACTTACGCCGCGATCCTCACACGTCGGACGCCCCGTGTCCTACGTGCCACGCCCGGTCACCTGTCCGTGTGGATCCCCGCCGGAACCGGTCTCCCTCCCGCCTTCGGGGCCCGTACGTCGACGAGGGCGTTCCCGGCGCGGGTGCCGGAAGCCCCTTCCCGCCCGGAGGGGCCCGCACGTCCCGGCGGGGGCGTCCCCCGCGCGTGGGCGTGCGCCGCGGCCGGCAGGGGCCCAAGACGCGTCCGCCCCCGCCGGGGT
>NZ_JBSHDN010000374.1:0-2761 GCF_053616335.1 Nocardiopsis sp. NPDC055824 | reverse complement strand
GCCGTGCGTGTCACGGTCGCGGCGCCCGGCACCGGCGCGGTGGGCCGCTGCCCGAGGGCGGGGGACCCGCACGGCGTTCGGCGGCCTCGCCGGGTGCACGCGCGGGGCCCTGCACCATCCCCTCCCTGGCCCCGGCCCCCGGCCGTCGGGGTCCGGGGACGTTCCCGCGGCGTCAACGGGTGAGGAACTCCACGGCGACGGGGGCGAACTCCCGGTGGTACTGGAAGATGCCCCCGTGGCCCGAGCCGGGGTAGATGACCAGTTCGGAGCCGGGGATGCGCCGGTGCAGGTCCTCGGAGAGCACCGAGGGCACCATGCGGTCGTTGTCCCCGTTGGCGATCAGGGTGGGCTGAGCGATCACCGACAGGTCGGCGGGCGTCGAACGCCCCCACCTCTTGATGGCCTTCAACTGCTTCTGGAGGGCCTTGACCCTGATGGGTGCGTCGCGATCCGCGGTGCGTTCCCCAAGCCGCTCGACGAACGCCTTCCCTGCCTTCTTGCCGGTGGCGTCGCGGTTGAAGAACAGGAACTCCTTCGGGTCCGACCGGGTCAGCGCCGCCCGCGCCATGTCGTAGTACGTGGTCCTGGCGACCTTGTCGATGTCCTTGCCCCCGGCGGGCCCGGTGCCGGTGAGGACGAGCCTGCGGACCAGTCCGGGGTGCTCGCTCGCCAGTACCTGGGCGACCATGCCGCCGAGGGAGAAGGCGAAGACGTCGATCTCCCCGAACCCCAGGGCCCTGACGAAGGCGGCCGCGTCGGCGGCCATGGCCTCCACCGTGTCGGGGACCTCGCCGGTCGAGGCCCCGACCCCGCGGTTGTCGAAGGCGATGACGTGCCGTTCCCGGGCGACGGGATCGACGATGCGCGGGTCCCAGTTGTCCAGGGTCGCGGCCAGGTGCACGAAGAACACGACGGGGATGCCCCCTCTCGGCCCGAGTTCCCGGTAGGCGTAGGTCACCCCGCCCGCGGTGACCGTGCGGGTCGGCGCCTTCGCGTACGAGGTGTTGACCGGTTCGTCGCTGGTCTCGCTCATGATGGTTCCCCTGATGGTGTGTCGGCACGGGACGGCTCGACGGCGATGGACGGTTTCCGACGAGTGGTCATGTGCGGCTGATGACGGCCTTGCCGCGGATGCCTCCCTCCGCCAGGGCCCGCAGGGCCTGGGGCGCCTGTTCGAAGGGGAACACCCTTCCCACGACGGGGCGCAGCTCCCCGGCGTCGACGAGGGCGCTGATCCGGCGCAGCTGGTCGCCGTCGGCGCGCATGAACAAGAACTCGTACGTCACGCCGAGTTTCTTGGCCTGGCGGCGGATCCCCGCGCTCAGACCGGTGATCGCCAGGCGCAGCAGCGGGTTCAGGCCGATCTCCCGGGCGAAGTCCGGGTCCGGCGGTCCGGAGATCCCGATCGCCTTGCCGCCGGGCCGGAGCACACGCAGCGACTTCTCCAGGTTCTTGCCGCCCAGGCTGTCCAGGACCAGGTCGTACCCGCTCAGCACCTGCTCGAAGTCCTGGCTGCGGTAGTCGATGACGGTGTCCGCGCCCAGCTCACGGACGAAGTCGGCGTTGGAGGCGCTGGCGGTCGTCGCCACGTGCGCACCGAGGTGTTTGGCGAGCTGGATGGCGATCGACCCGACGCCACCCGAGCCCGCGTGGACGAGGACCTTCTGGCCGGGCCCCACGCTGCCGCGTTCGACCAGCGCCTGCCAGGCGGTGAGTGCCGCCAGCGGCAGCGAACCCGCCTCCGTCATGGGGATCGACGAAGGTGTGGGGGCAAGGTCCGCTTCGGAGACGGCGATGCGTTCGGCGAAGGTACCGATCCGGTCCTTGCCGGGCCGAGCGTACACCCGGTCGCCGGGTTTGAAACCCCGGACCTCGGCGCCGACGCCGATGACCGTTCCGGCGACGTCGTTCCCCAGGATCAGCGGAAACTTGTAGGGCAGGATCTGCTTGAACTCGCCGACACGGGTCTTCTCGTCCAGCTGGTTCAGCCCGGCGGCCTCCACCCGGACGAGCACGTCCCCTTCCCCGACGACCGGTTCGGGGACCTCGGTCTCCCTCGGCTCCTCCTTGTACCGGGTGATGACGAACGCTCTCATGCCCTGTCGCTCCTTCTCCGTGGGGCCGGGTGTGGTGTCGGCCGCTGCGCACTGCGCGGAAGGGACCGTCCCGCGGTGGTGCACGCGTTGCGGTGCGGGAAGTCGGAGCCGCCTCCGGCCGGTCACGTGAGCGGTGGCGGTGGGGCCGAGGCCACGAGCTCGGATGCCGTTGTCCGGTGTGCCACAGGCCGGCCTCTCCCTGACCTGGACATACCCGGCTTTAATGAGTGTAATCAAAAATGAGTATACTCATAAATTGTGCAGAGGGAGAGCCTGGCCGTGTGCAGGCGCGTGACGCAGCGGCGAGGCGCCAACGCCCCGGCGGCGGCGCCGTGGACCGAGGAGAGCGAGTCCGGCAGGAAGGCCGCCGAGCGCCGTGCCGTGATCGCGGTCGGGTCTGGACTCCAGGAGTGCGGCCGCACCGGGTTCGGCGCCCTCGCCGGGAACCGGGAGACACTCCATCACCGGTGGGGCCGTGCCCGCCCACCGTGGCCTCCGGGGCCGACATCCGATCGAGGCCCTGGCGGACAGGGTCGGCATCATCGCGGCCGCTCCGCCGCGCTGCGGCCCGGGGTGCCGGCTCGGCCGGGCGGGCTCCCGGCCTCCGCCCGGTCCGGGGGTGACGCCGCCCTGGCGGACCGGCGGGGACGCGCCCACGTGGGCGC
>NZ_JBSHDN010000373.1:0-2764 GCF_053616335.1 Nocardiopsis sp. NPDC055824 | reverse complement strand
CCTCCCGGGGGCGGCCGCCGCCGTCGTCCGCGCCCGGGGGCCGGACGGGGCCCGGCCCCGGACGCCGCCAGGCCCCCGCCCGGCCCCGGTGTCCCTGTCCCGGACGCAGGGCCGGCCCCGGACGCCGCACCGCGCCCGGCGGGCGCGCACGGCCGCCTGGAGGACGCGGGGACCGCCGCGCGGGGGAGGGTCCGGTCCACGCCACCGGGGCGCGACCGTCAGGGCCCCTCCCCGCCGCTTCCCGTGGGGCCGGTACGCGGTGGCCCGTCCGCCTCCTCCCCGGAGGAGCCGACGGGCACGAGCGGGTGGCCCGCCGCCTCGGCGAGGGAGCCCCCGTCCGCAGGGGCGTCCACGAGGGCGTCGAGCAGGTGCGGTTCCAGGACCACCGCGAGCGACGTCGAGAACGCGTAGGAGAAGTGGTCGGAGTCGTAGTACACCAGCTGGTTGCCGATGACCCCGCGGCACCGGCCCTCCTCGCACAGGTAGTCGGTCATGTCCAGGAACCGCGTGTTGCCCGGCACCTCCTCCAGGTCCTCGAAGGGGGAGGAGAGCGCCATCGAGCGGGACTGGTCCTCCGTGCAGCGCCCGGCGCCGTGGCGGTCGACGCACTCGGCCACGTCGAACCCGAAACGGGGGGTGTCGCGGACCGCGACCACGTCCGCGCCCAGGTCTTCCAGCTGCCGCCACCGCTCCACGAAACCGTCCGGCACGTGCTCGGAGGCGCCCTCTCCCGCCCGGGTCAGCGATCCCAGGGCGAACACGGCATCGGGCCGCAGCGTCGCGATCTCGTCCATCACCCGGTCGTTCCAGACGGTGCACTCCGCGAAGGGCTCGCCCCGGTAGGTCTGCGGCTCCGCGCTGAACTGGCAGGCGTTCTTGGTCATCACCACCAGCCGCCACCCGTGCCGCTCGGCGATGGGGCGCAGGGCCTGGAACCAGTGCCGGGCGTGCGAGCTGCCGGTCAGC
The DNA here is from genome assembly GCF_053616335.1 of Nocardiopsis sp. NPDC055824. NCBI lineage: Bacteria > Bacillati > Actinomycetota > Actinomycetes > Streptosporangiales > Nocardiopsidaceae > Nocardiopsis > Nocardiopsis sp. NPDC055824. The sequence continues at coordinate 1,798 of NZ_JBSHDN010000373.1, read as the reverse complement.
ACCAGTGTGTAGTCCGCCCCGGGGTCGCCGAACACGCACCTGCGCATCTCCGTGTCCGGGAGCAGGGAGTTGCACTCGGAGGTCTGGTCGATGGTGTCCCGTACGACCGTGGTCGTGTCCGGGTACACCGGCAGCGCGGGCAGGTTCGCCCTCAGCTCGGGGTCCAGGTGCACCGCGGCGCCCGGGTAGGCCAGCGGGTCGGAGCTCAGCTCCAGGCGCAGCCTGCGGTCGTGCTCGATGGACCCGCCCCACAGCAGGCCCGCGGCCAGCACGGGGACGACGAACAGGACGCCCGCGGCCAGCGACCACGACGGGGCGCTCCGCGTACGGGTGAGCCGGCCCACGCTCCCGTCCACCACCCGGCTCGTGGCCACGGCGGCCGCGAACGAGACGCCCAGCACGAGCAGGCCGCCCGCCGGTGTCGGGCGGTCCTGGCCGGTGACCTCCAGGTGGAACACCAGCACGGGCCAGTGCCACAGGAACAGCGTGTAGGCGTGGCCGCCCAACCAGGTGAGCGGGCGCAGTCCCAGCAGGCGGGTCGCCGACAGCGGGGCGCCGTCCCCGCCCGTGCCCGCCAGGACGACCAGGACCGCGGCGCACACCGGCCACAGGGACGCGAAACCGGGGTAGGGGAGCGCGTCGCCGACCACCACCCCGCAGGCGGCCAGCGCGGCCAGCCCCAGCCATCCCGCGGCGGTCCGCAGCCTCCGGGGCAGGCGCACCCGGTGGACGACCAGCGCGAGCACGCCCCCCAGGGCCGGTTCCCACAACCGCGCCCCGGTGTCGAAGTAGGCCCACACGGGCTCGGCGGCGGTGATCCACAGCGAGTACGCGAACGACACCGCCAGCACCGCGCCCACCGCGGGCAGCGCGACCGCGCGCACGTTCCGGCCCAGCCGCGCCGCGAGCAGGCCGGCCGCCGCGATCAGGAGCGGCCACAGCAGGTAGAACTGCCCCTGCACCGCCAGCGACCAGAAGTGCTGCACGGGGCTCGCGGACGCGTTCTCCGCCATGTAGTCGACCGAGTCCAGGGCCAGGCGCCAGTTGCCGAAGTACAGCGCCGAGGCCTGTACCTCCGCGATGACCCCCGTCCACCGCGAACGCGGCAGGATCAGGTACGCGCCCGCCAGCACGGCCGCGAGCACCACCGCCCCCGCCGGGAAGAGCCGCTCGACCAGCCTGGCCCAGAACGCCCCGAAGGCGATCCGCCCGTCGCGCTCCACCGACCGGACCAGCGAGCCGGTGACGAGGAACCCGGTGAGCAGGAGGAAGACGTCGACGCCTCCGGAGACCGTGCCGAACCAGATGTGGTAGACGGCGATCAGCAGCGCCGCGACGGCGCGCAGCCCCTCGATGTCGGAGCGCCGCCGCCCCGGTTCGACGCGGGCGGGGGAGGGCTCGGGGCGGAAGGGGGCGGGAAGGGGCACGGGTGCGGATCAGCCTCGGGACTCGACAGGGATGGGCCAGGGGCAGCGGCCGGGCCGTGCTCCGGGAGCGCGGTCGCGGGAGGACCGGGCCCGGCGCCGCCGGGGGCGGGAGCCGGACGCGGCGCCGGGGCGCCGACGGCGCCCGGGAAACCCTGCGGGTCCAGTATCGGCGGGCGCCGCGGGCGGCCCGCCTCCCGGGCGGACCCTGTTGTCGAGTCGAGACGGAATCAGTGTTGACGCGTAGCCTCGCGCCGGGGGGCGGGTGCCCCGGATCACACGGCGGCGGACGGTGCGCCGGGCGTGCCCGGCCCCGATCCGCCTTTCCGCCCCTCTGCGGCGGGGCGCACGGCTCCGCCCCCGGGCTCCGGGAG
>NZ_JBSHDN010000372.1:0-2775 GCF_053616335.1 Nocardiopsis sp. NPDC055824 | reverse complement strand
GACACGGGCCCGCCGCCGGCGGACGGCAGGTCCGGGTCAGGCGGCCACGGAGACGGCCTGGCGCAGACCCGGGGCGGCGACGTCCGCCCAGGCCCGCACGACGCTGTCGGGCCGGCCGGTCTCGTCGTCGGCCAGGATCAGGCCGGGCTCGGCCACCCAGGCGCCCAGGTCGGCGAGCAGGATCCGCAGGTCCTCCTCGATGCCGTGGCTGTTGCGCAGGTCGTCCACGACGGCCAGCGGGACCGCGACGGTGTGGCCCAGGCCCAGCTCGGGCAGGCGGTCGAGGAACACCTTCAGCAGGCCGGTGTAGGTGCCGTGCGCCTGCGGGGACGCGACGAGCAGGACGTCGCTCCGCCGCACCGTCTCCAGTGCGGCGTCCACGGCTTCGGAGGACTCGGCGAGCAGGTCGGGGCCCAGCTCCGCGAGGTCGATGACGTCGGGGACGGAGGCGACCCCCGCGCGGGAGGCCACCTCGGAGGCGGCGCGCAGGGCGGCGTCCCGGACGGCGGAACGGGAGCGGGGGGCGGCGACGAGCACGGTGAAGCGGGTCATGCGGAACTCCTGGGTTCGGTCAGAGCGAGCCGGGATCGACCGGAGGAAACGTCGGGGGGCGGCGATCGGGGTGCTGACACCGGAGAGGACGTCGTTCCTCTTACCGACACGGGGAGTGGACCTCGTCGTCCGGGACTCGGTGCGTCGGGCCTGGCAGGGAGGCTCCGCGGGCCGGGGTACGACCCGGGCCCAGAACTGGGAGTGATGAGCGTCCGGTGTCTGCGGTAGGGCACGGTCACGGGAGTACACCCGTGGCGCGGGGCTGCGGCCCCGCAAGGCACTAGCTACGACAGAGCGCGCTCGCCTGCTGTCTCAGATCGACATGCAGGCGCTGGACAAGCAGCTCACCGGCGGACATGCCTCCATCATGAGGCGCGGCGGCCGCTATCGTCAATGCGTGCCGCCCCCCGCCTCGCGACGACAGGCCCCGACGACGTACGGTCCAGCCCTCGGACAGCCGTCCCAGGGTTCGGAACGCCCCAGCTCCGCAGGGGATACGGGGCGCAACGGCGGAAGGCACACCCCCTTCCACCCGGCGCCGACGCGGCGATGTAATTTGCGCCACACAACCTTCGCCCTCCCGTTCACCGGGCGCCGCAGACGCAGAGAGAGCTCGAACATGGCCCACACCCCCGTCACGCTCACCAACGCGCGCGTCGTGACCCCCGACGGAGTCCACGACGGCTGGCTGCGGGTCGAGAACGGCCGCGTGGCCGCGCTCGGCTCGGACGCCCCCTCCTCCGGAGCCTCCCCCGGCGAGATCCGCGACCTCGCCGGCTCGTGGGTCGTCCCCGGCCTGGTCGACACCCACATCCACGGAGGGGCCGGGCACGCCTTCCCCGAGGCCGATCCGGAGGGCGTCCGCGAGATCGTCGCCTTCAACCGCCGCCACGGGGTGACCTCCCTGGTGGGGGGCCTGGTGGCCGCCACCCCCGAGGACACGGTCCGCCAGGTGGCGGCCCTCGCCGAGCTCTGCGACGCCGGGGAGCTCGCGGGGATCTACCTGGAGGGGCCGTTCATCGCCCGCTCGAAGTGCGGGGCGCACGACCCGGAGCTGCTGCGCGACCCGGACACGGTCGAGTTCGACCGCTGGCTGAAGGCCGGCCGGGGGCACGTGCGCATGGTCACGGTGGCCCCCGAGCTCCCGGGCGCCCTGGACCTGATCGGCGCGGCGGTGTCCTCGGGGGTGGTGGCCGCCGTGGGGCACACCGACGCCGGCTACGAGCAGACCCTGGCGGCCTTCGACGCCGGGGCGACGGTGGCCACCCACGTGTACAACGCGATGAGGCCGCTCAACCACAGGGACCCGGGACCGATCGCGGCCGCGCTGAACGACGGCCGGGTGACCCTCGAACTGATCATGGACAACGTGCACGTCCACCCCGGCGCGGCGGCCCTGGTGTTCGCGGCCGCGGGCGCGGACCGGGTGTCCCTGGTGACGGACGCGATGTCGGCGACCGGGCTGGGCGACGGCGAGTACACGCTGGGCGACCTGCGGGTGCGCGTGAGCGGCGGAGAGGCGCGGCTGGTGGAGAACGGGGCGATCGCCTCCAGCACCATCGTGCTGCCCCGGGCCGTGCGCAACGCGGTCGAGGGGCTGGGGGTCGGCGTGCCCGAGGCGGTGCGGTCCGCGTCGTCGGTCCCCGCGGCGGCGCTGGGCCTGGCCGGAGCGGGGCGGATCGAGGTCGGGGGCCACGCCGACCTCGTCGTCATGTCGGAGGGGCTCACCGTGTCCGACGTGATGTACCGGGGGGCCTGGACGGCATGACGGCGTGTCGCCATCCGGGTGCGTAACGGTATTATAACCTTGAGTCACAATGGCGGCAGGGCATCGAGGAGAGCACCCGCGCTCGACACGAAAGGATCTGCGCCATGGCCCAGTCGAGACAGACCGAGGACGAGCAGCCGGCCCAGGAGGCCTCCGAGGAACACGGGCACCTCGGCAAACTCGCCGGCGAACTGTCCCGTTACTCCGTCCGGGCGGACGTGGTCGACGGCCGCTCGCCCTACCTTCGGGTGAGCAACCCGGCGTCCACCTGCGCGGTCGAGGACGTGATCTGTGAACGCAGGGAATTCGACTACGCGTTCCTCGCCTCGTTCGGGGTCCACCTCGGCAGTAGCGGGAGCCTCGGGGTCACGGCCCACAAGGTCGCCTGGCTGGTGGGGGCCACCGAGGCGTGAGGACCGCGCGTGCGCGCCGACGGGGGCGGCGCCGCTCGGCGC
>NZ_JBSHDN010000371.1:0-2861 GCF_053616335.1 Nocardiopsis sp. NPDC055824 | reverse complement strand
GGGGCTCCGGACCCCGCCCGCCGCGGCCGCACCGCGCGTCCCGGACGGCGCTCGCCGCACCCCCGGCCGGTGGGGGAGATCACCATGGCGGCCGGGGCCCCGGAGCCCCGGAGGAAGCGGACACGACTCCGGGCGGGCCCGCCCCCGCGCGGCGACGGGCCCGCGGCCGGGGCGGTCCGACCGGTCGCACCCGGGCGGGGCGCCCCCTCCACCCTGGGGAAAGCCCCCTCCCGTCCGGGCCGCTCCCGCGCGGGGGGACGCGCCGATGCTCCACCGGAGGACCCGGACGCGGGGACCGGTACCGTCCGGAAGCGGAACCCCCTGCGGTACGGGGATTTCGCGTGTGATCCAATGTGGCCGGAGTTCGCTGTGTCCTACTAGACTCTGCGGCCTCCCCACCCCAGAGGACAGGACACCTGTGGCTTCCCGCTGCCCCTACGCCGAACTCCACTCCCCTGACTTCCACGCGGACCCGCACAAGGTCAACCGACGCATGACCGAGGAACACGGACCGGTCTTCCCCGTCGAGATCTCCCCCGGCGTCCGCGCCTGGGTCGTCGCGGACTACGCGATGATCACCGCCTGGTGCAGGGACACCCGTACCTTCGTCCGCGACTCGCGGCTCTGGCTCGACTGGCGGGAGGGGCGCGTCCCCGACGACGCACCGGTCGCGGCGATGATGGCCCACCGGCCCAACCTGCTCTTCGCCGACGGGGACGAGCACGCCCGCCTCAAGCGCTCGATCACCGACTCCCTGGGGCGCGTCCCCGAGAGCCGGGTCGGCGACATCACCCGCCTGCACGCCGACACCCTCATCGACGCCTTCTGCGCGCGGGGCAGCGCCGAACTCGTCTCCGAGTACGCCCGCCTGCTGCCGCTGCTGGTCATGTCCGACCTCTTCGGCTTCTCGCCCGACATCGGCCGGCGGGTCCTGACCTCCCTCAGCGACCTGTGGGACGGCGTGGACGCGGCCAGGGCCAACGGCGAGTACGAGCGCGCGCTGTCCGACGCCATCTCGGCCAAGCACGCCGAGCCCGGCGAGGACATCACCTCCTGGCTGCTCGAACACCGGGCCGGCCTCACCGACGACGAGCTCCTCCACCAGCTCGTCGTCACCATCGGGGCCGGGGCGGAGCCGACCGCCAACCTCATCACCGGGACCACGCGCACCATCCTGGTCGACGCCGAGGTCGGCCAGGCCGTCCGCGGCGCCCGGGTGGGGATCGGCGAGGCGATCGACCAGGTGCTCTGGCGCGAGCCCCCCATCAACAACTACCCCGTCCTCTACCCGGTGACCGACGTGCGGGTCGGCGCGGACACGGTGGTCCGGGCGGGCGAACCGGTCCTGCTCGGATACTCCGCCGCGCACGCCGGGCTGTCCGGGAGCGGACCCGACATCGAGCAGGGCAACCGCGCCCACCTCGCCTTCGGCGTGGGCCCGCACCGCTGCCCCGCCCAGGGGTTCGCCTACTCCATCGCCCAGGTCGGGGTGGAGACCCTGACCAGGCGGTTCCCCGATCTGCGGACGACGGAGGACGAGGCCCAGTGGCGCCCCTCCCCGTTCGCTCGGGCCCTGGCCCGCCTCCCCGTCGCCTTCACCCCCGACACCCCGAAGGGCACCACTCCCCCATGGCAGCAGACATCCCCGTCCTCCACCCCTACGACCTCCACCGCCAGACAGCCGGACTCCGCGGGCGAGGCCCCGTCGTCGAGGTTGAGATCCCTGGTGGCGTGGTTGTTCGGGCGCTGACCGGACACGACGTCGTCATGGAGGCGCTGGCCCACCCCGGCGTGCGCAAGGAGGCGCGCCACTGGGGCCCCTGGGCCCGGGGCGAGATCCCCATGGACTGGCCGCTGATCTCCTGGGTCGCCCCGGACAACATGCTCACCGCGGACGGCGACCGCCACCGCCGCCTGCGCACGCTGGTCTCGCAGGCGTTCACCCCCCGCCGCGTGGAGGTCCTGCGGCCGCGCGTCGCCGAGATCACCGCCGACCTCCTCGACGCCGCCGAGGCCTCCGGCCCCGGCCCGGTGGACCTGAGGGCCGCGCTGGCGCTGCCCCTGCCCATGACGGTGATCTCGGAGCTGTTCGGGGTCGCCCCCGAGCACCGCGACACCCTGCACGGGCTGATGCACTGGGTCTTCGACGCGACCGTCACCCCGGAGCAGGCCGCCCGGACCAACGCGGACATGCTGGCCTTCCTCACCGAACTGGCCGAGGAGAAGGCCGGGGCCCCCGGCGACGACCTCACCAGCGCGCTGCTGGAGGCCCGCGCCGAGGGGGACGAGAAGCTCTCGCAGAGCGAACTGGTGTGGACGCTGATCCTCATGATCGGTGCGGGCTACGAGACCACGATGAACCTCATCACCAACTCCGTGCACGCCCTCCTCACCCACCCGGAGCAGCTGGCGCTGGTGCGCTCCGGCGAGGCCTCCTGGGCCGACGCGGTCGAGGAGACCCTGCGTTGGGACGCCAGCATCCAGTACCTGCCCCTGAGGTACACGGCCGAGGACGTCACCCTGGCCGGGGTGCGCGTGCCCAAGGGCGAGGCCCTGCTGATGGGCTTCGGCGCCGCGGGCCGGGACCCGGGACAGCACGGCGACGACGCGCACGTCTTCGACCTCCGCCGCGAGCAGCGCGGCCACCTGGCCTTCTCGCACGGACCGCACTTCTGCCTGGGCGCGGGGCTGGCCCGGCTGGAGGGGACCACGGCCCTGGAGGCCCTGTTCACCCGCTTCCCGCGGATCCGCCCGGCCGAGGGGGAGGACGTGCCCGAGTCCCCCTCCATCGTGGCCAGCGGCAGGTCCCGCCTCCCCGTCGTCCTGGGCTGAGCCGGCCGGGACCCGCGCCGGCCCCGGGG
>NZ_JBSHDN010000370.1:0-2900 GCF_053616335.1 Nocardiopsis sp. NPDC055824 | reverse complement strand
CCGTCCGCACCGTGCTGCCCGGCACCCGCCCGGCGCCGGGCGGGTGCCGCTCCGCCCCGCCCTGGCCCCGCTCATCCCGGGGCGGTCCCGGCCGGCCCTCCGGCCGGTCCGGGCCGCCCCGGGACGGCCGTGGTCAGGCGCTGCCGGCCTCGAACTTCCAGGGCAGCGAGGCCCACATCTCCTCCCACTCCTGGGCGTCGACGGGGTCGACGGGGTCGACGGGCTCGGCGCCCGTGTCCGCGGCGGCGCCCTCCTGGGCGCCGCTCCCGTCCGACACCTGCTCCACGGCCGGGGCCGCCTCCTGGGCGGGCTCCTGGAGGAGGTCGCCGACCCTCTCCACGACCGCGCCGATCACGCCCTCCACCTGGACGGGATCCAGGCGGAGCTCCCCGGCGCAGTGGCCGACGGCACCGGTCTTGGCGTCCTCCTCGCCGTGGTTCCAGACGGTGGCGAGCAGCCGGTCGCGGTCCTCCGCGGTGAGCTGGTCCTTGGTCAGGGCCTGTTCCACGAACTCCCCTTCGGCCAGGGGCAGCCGGGCGCCGACCGGTTCGGTCGCGCCGGATCCGAAGTCCACGAACCGGTCGAGGACGCACTCCTCGACCCGGCGGGCCTCGGCGCCCTCGGGCAGTTCGGCCGCCACGGGAGTGTCGGCGGGCGTCTGCACCGGGGTCTCGTCCGAGCTCCCGGCGGGCTCCTGGCCGACAGCCTCCTGGGCTCCCCCGACCGGGGCCTCCTCGGACCCGGGCGCCTGCGGAGCGCCGGGGTCCGCGACCGGGGCGGCCTCCACCGCGCCGTCCGCCGGAGCCTCCTCGGCGGGGGCCCCCGCCTCTCCGGAGCTTTCGGCTTCCGTCGCGGGCGCCTGTTCGGCGGGATCCCCTGCCGCGGGTTCGACCTGCTGTGCGGCCTCCTCGGCGGGAGCCTCCTCGACGGGAGCTTCCTCCGCGGCGGCCTCCTCCGCGGGGGCCTCCTCGGCGGGCGCCTCCGCCGCCGGCGCCTCCTGCGGCTGCTCCTCGGCGGGAGCCTCGGGGACCCCCGCCGTCGGCGCCTCCGGCGAACCGGACTCCTCGGTCACGGATCCGGCCATCTCGAGCAGTTCACCGCGGTCCCACCGCTCCGGCTGGAGGTGGGTGGTGACGGCGACGCCCGGCCGCTCCAGCCAGAACAGGTCGCCCGTGGACTCCGACAGGTAGGCCTCGCGCCCGAAGCCCTCGCCAGCCGCGAGCCGCTCCAGGCCCTTGTCGGCCAGGTGGGTGTAGCGGCTCTCGCGGAGGTCGTCGAGTTCCTGCACCCGCTCCGAGCGGATCACCGAGACCCGGCCGTACAGCTGGTCGGGTCCCTGGACCCAGGAGATCTGCGACTGGCGGACGCCCTGCCGGTCGGTGGTGGAGGACGCGTGGATCCCGTACCGCTCCAGTCCCGGGGGCAGGTAGGCGATCTCGAAGCCGTCGAGGCTGTACGAGGACGTCCCCTGTCTGACCAGCGGCCAGCTCAGGCCTCCTCCGTCCCTCGCGTCCGCGGACGCGGCGGGGACACCGACCAGCCCCGACGTCGCGATGGCGGCGGCGCCGAACAGCGCGACCCACCCCGTGTGGTGCTTGCGCATGAGAGTTCCTTCCAATCGACTACTGAAGGTGATGATCTCAGGACTCTGGGTAGTTATGGGGGGACCCTGTGGTCAAAAATGACACATGAAGTAATCAAAGGGATGCACTGGGTGAGACGTGGTGTTGGGTGCCACTTCACCACCAGATGATGGGCCGCGGATCACCGAATGCTCTGCACACGGTCACCGCCCCGTCACCATGCGCGCTCACCCTGAGGAAGCAGTCGGCCTGTTCACGCTCACCTGGGAGGTCCGGTGCACCGCATCGGGATCGTCGTCGGAGCCGTTTCACTCTTCGTTGCAGTCAGTGCCAGCGCCTCGCCCGCAGCACCGGCCCTCGACCCCGCGGGGACGGGCAGCCGGAGCGTCGTCGAGGTCCAGCACGCATCCCCCACACGTCCTCTGATCGCCGTCTCCCACAGGGGAGCCGCCGGTCACGCCCCGGAGAACACGCTCGCCGCACTCGACGCGGCCGACGAGCTGGGGGCGGAGACGGTCGAGATCGACATCCAGCGCACGGCGGACAACCACATCGTGCTCCTGCACGACACCACGCTGGCCCGGACCACCAACGTCGAGTCGGTCTTCCCGGACCGGAGCCCGTACCTCGTCGGCGACTTCACCCTGAGGGAGATCAAGAGGCTCGACGCGGGGTCGTGGTTCGCGCCCTCCTTCACCGGGGAGCGGATCCCGACCTTCGACGAGGCGCTCGACCGGCTGGAGCGGCTGGACCTCAACCTCTTCCTGGAGGTCAAGGAACCGGCGCTCTACCCCGGCATCGAGCGGGCGGTCGCCGAGGAGCTGGCCGGGCGCCGGACCTGGCTGGAGCACAACCCGGCCTGGGAACCCCGCAAGCTCATCGTGCAGAGCTTCGACTGGGACTCGGTCCGCCGCTCCAAGTCCCTGCTGCCGTCCGTCCCGCACGCGCTCCTGGGACGGGTGCCCGAGGCGCGCATCGGCGAGTTCACCTGGGCACACATGATCAACCCCAACCACACCACCATCGACGCCGCCTACGTCCGGCGGGTCCAGGACGCGGGCCTGGAGATCATGCCCTACACCATCAACGACAGACAGCGCATGGACCACGTCCTCGGCCTCGGCGTCGACGGCTTCATCACCGACTTCCCCGACACGGGGCAGCGGGCGATCGCCGACTTCAACGGAGGGCGCGACGCCATCGACAGGGCCGCCACACCGGCGCCGGCACTCGTCCGCTACTGACCCTGGTGGCCGCGCCGCCGCCGATGGCATGATCGGTCCGGACCACACCGAACCCGCGCGCCGGGGGCGACCC
>NZ_JBSHDN010000369.1:0-2919 GCF_053616335.1 Nocardiopsis sp. NPDC055824 | reverse complement strand
CCACCCACCCCCCCCCCCCGCTGCCGTGGTGGGGGTCGGGGGGCCCCACCGGGGGGCGGGGGCGCGCCCCCCCCCCCCCCACCGGGCGTTTTCCCGCCGGGGTGCCCGGGTAGGTCGCAAACAGCATGAAGACCGAGCCCTCGTGTCCCCGGTGCGGGCGCGCGGTCCAGCCTCCGGGGCTGTGGACCAGCGCCTGGCAGTGCGACGTCCACGGAGCCGTGGCCCCGCTGCAGGGGGTTCGCGCCCCGGGCACGTCCTCGCTCGAGGCACTCCTGCCCCAGGCGCGCGTCCCGGTGTGGATCCCCTGGCCGCTGCCCGCCAACTGGGTCGTCACCGGGTTCGCCGAGGCCGGTGACGAACGCAGCGGCGCGCTCGCCACGGTCGTCGCCCTGTCCGGACCCGACCCCCTCGGCGGGGTCGGCGAGATCGCCATCGTCGCCGAGGACCCCGGCGTCGGGCTCGGCGCACGCCTCGCCGGCCTGGACGGGCCGGATCCCGGCAACGGTTTCGACGCGGCGGCGGCCGACGCCAAACTGCGGTTCGACGGCCACGAGATCGCGCTGTGGAACCTGGCGGTGGGACGCGACCGGGCGGTGTACACGGGCGAGGCGCTCGCCCACTGGCTGTGGATCGTCTTCGCCTCCGCCGACACCGGCCTCCTCATGTGCGAGATCAACTCCCTGAGGGACCTGCGCGACATCAACGACGGCGGCGTTGCGCTGGAGCCGCCGTTCGGGGCGGCGAGCCCCTTCCTCTCCCGCGTCCTCGCGCCCCGGGAGCGCTGACCGGGGCCCGCGGGCCCACCCGTTCGGGGCACCCGGGCCGGGACTTACGTACAATCGCCCGGTGACACGTATCGACCTGCACTCGCACAGCTCGGTCTCCGACGGGACCGACGCCCCCGCCGACGTCGTCGGGCACGCGGTCGCCGCGGGTCTGGACGTCCTGGCCCTCACCGACCACGACACCGTCGGCGGGATCGGGGAGGCGGCCGCGCACCTCCCGCCGGGGTTCACGCTCGTCCCGGGCATGGAGCTGTCCTGCGCCTACGCCGGCTCCAGCGTCCACCTGGTGTCCTACCTCTTCGACCCCGAGGACCCCGGCCTGGACGGCGAACTGCGCAGGGTGCGCTCCGACAGGGCCTCCCGTGCGGAGGAGATGGTCCGCAAGCTCAGGGAGCAGGGGGTGGACGTCTCCTGGGAGCGGGTCCTGGAGATCGCGGGGGCGGGCCGGGCGGAGTACGCCGACGCCAACACGATCGGCCGCCCCCACCTGGCCCGCGCGATCGTGGAGGCCGGCGCCGCCCGCGACGTCCAGGACGCCTTCGACCGCTGGATCGGCTCGGGCGGCCCCGCCTACGCCTCCCGCTACGCGATCGACCCCGTCCGCGCGGTCGGCCTGGTCAGGGCCGCGGGCGGGGTGTGCTCCCTGGCCCATCCGGCCCGCGCGGAGGGCTCCCTCAACGGGGCCGTCCCGCTGGACCTCGTGGAGCGCATGGTCGAGGCGGGGCTGGGGGGCATCGAGGCGGACCACCCCTCCCACAACCGGAAGCAGACCGCGTACTGGCGGGGCGTGGCCGCCGACCTGGGCGTGGTGGTGACCGGTTCCAGCGACGACCACGGGAGCCTCACGGGCCACCGGCTCGGACGCCACACCACCGCCCCCGACGCGTTCGACGAGCTCGTGGAGCCCGCGACGGGGGTGCCTCTGATCAAGGGGTGACCAGCGTGTCGCCCTCCGGCGTCCGGTACGGTACCGACCACTGCGCGGTAGCGCGACAATGGTCGCAGCAGAACTACCTGTACCTGGACGAAACCGAAAGGTCTGACGCCGTGTTCTGGAAGCGGAAGCCGAAGAAGCAGGAAGGCCCGGAGGCCACCGATTCCGCTGCGGAGGTCGCGGTGGACGACAAGGCGGCGGCCGGGGCGACCGACTCCGGCACGGCCGGGGAGAACCCGTCCGAGGAGAAGGACGCGGTCGCGGAGGCCTCGGAGAAGGACTCCGGCCGGGCCGACGGCTCCGAGAAGGACCCCGGCGGGGCCGAGGCGGACGCCGCCTCCACCGACGAGAAGCCCGTCGCCGACGCCGATGCCGACGAGGCGCCCGCCGACGACGAGAAGCCCGTCGTCGGCGAGGGGGAGCCCGACGCGGAGGCCGCCGAGGCGGACGAGGACGCCGAGGCGGTGGCGGCCGAGGCGGACGAGCCCGTCGGGCTGTTCGCCGACGAGACGGAGGAGGTCGGCGTGACCGGCCCCGACCCCGACGGCATCACGCGCGTGCGCAGCGTCGGCGTCTTCGAGTTCGACGACGAGAAGTTCGACGTCGTCGCCAACACGTGGATCGTGAAGGCGGACGACGAGGGCGTCATCGTCATCGACCCCGGTTACGACGCCGAGGCCGTCCTGGAGGCCGTCGGAGACCGCGAGATCTACCTCGTGGCCTGCACCAACGCCTACGGTCCGCACATCGAGTCGGCCATCAAGGTCGCCGAGGAGGCGGACGCCGACATCGCGCTGCACCCCCGCGAGATGCGCGCCTGGCGGCGCCACCACGGGGCCGAGCACCGGCCCGAGATCGAGGTGGAGGGCCAGGGCGCCCTCGACATCGCGGACCTGCACATCGACGTCCTCGCCCTGCCCGGGACCTCCTCCGGCAGCGTCGGCTACTACATCGCCGAACTGGGCGTCGTCTTCAGCGGCGACGCGCTGCGCAAGGGCGAGCCGGGCATGGTCGGCAACACCTACATCGACTACACGACGCAGCTGGCCTCCATCGGTGAGGCGCTGCTGTCCCTCCCGCCGGACACCCGCATCCTGCCGGACCGCGGTCCGTCCACCACCTCGGGCGCGGAGAGCAAGAACTTCGACTCCTGGGTCTGACCCCGGACAGGAGCAACGCCGTGCCGCCGCCCCTCGGGGC
>NZ_JBSHDN010000368.1:0-2968 GCF_053616335.1 Nocardiopsis sp. NPDC055824 | reverse complement strand
CCGGCCCCCGGTGCCGACCCCCAGTCCCCGCCCGGCGGGCCCGGCGAGCGGCGGGGTGGGGCGCCCCCCCAGGCCGCGCCCCCGCGCGCGGGGCCGGCCCGGCCTCTCCGGTCCCCGGTGCGTCCCTGGGGACGCGCGCAGGGCGCGGGGTTCGCGACTAGCGGGCGTAGAACTCGACGACGAGCTGCTCGTCGAAGGGCACCGGGATCTGCTCGCGCTTGGGGCGGTCGATGACCGCGATGCGCAGGTCCTTGTGGCTCACCGCGAGGAAGCCGGCGATCTTGTCGTCCGCGTGGACGCCCTCGGCGGCCTCGACGAACGGCACCATGTTGCGGGACTTCTCCCGAACCTCGATGATCTGGCCCGGCTTGACCTGGTACGACGGGATGTCGACCTTCTTGCCGTCCACGGTGACGTGGCCGTGGTTGATGAACTGGCGGGCGGCGTAGATCGACGCGGCCAGACCGGCGCGCAGCACGACCGTGGCCAGACGCATCTCCAGCTCGGCGAGCATCTCCTCACCGGTGCGGCCGGAGCGCTTCTTCGCGTTCTCGTAGATCCTGACCAGCTGCTTCTCGGTCAGGTCGTAGTACCAGCGCACCTTCTGCTTCTCCGCCTGACGGACGGCGAAGTCGCTGCTGTTGCGGCGGACACGGCGACCGTGCTCACCGGGCGGGTACGGACGCTTCTCGAAGTAGCTGACCGCCTTACGGGTCAGCGGGGTGCCGGCGCGCCGGGACAACCGCACCTTCGGTCCGGTGTAGCGCATGCAATGTCCTTTCAGGGTGAATCAGGGAATCCCAGGTAAGGCTTGCCTAGATCTGGGAGGCGCTCACGGCGCCCGAGCCCCGACCGCGTGCCGTGGCACGGGGGTCCGGGGTGGGTTCCCCACCGTCGCGGCGACCCTGCGCGGACGGCTTGGGCTAGGTAACCGGTACGCGTTTCAGCGCACCGGCGGGCACGGGGCTCCCCGTGCGGGCGGCCGGGGCGCCCTGGGGCGCACGGCCGACCGTTCGGGGCGCGGCCCGGTCCGGGATCGGATCGGGTCGTGCGGGTCGCGACTATCTACTCTACGGGTTCCCGGGCACCGCCCCGACCCGCGCGGGCGGGGGACGGCGCCCGGGACCCCCGGTCAGACGAACGGCCGGACCTCGGCGGCGGCCGCGGCGCCGTACGACTTCTCCACGCGCTCCAGCAGGGAGGCGCCGGTCATGGTGTACTCCTGCGGACCGTCCGCCTCCAGGCAGTGCACGGCGGTGGCGTTGCCGACCTGGGCGGCCCGCTCCAGGGACAGACCCCAGGAGTGGGCGGCCAGGAAGCCCGCGCGGAAGGCGTCCCCCATGCCGGTGGGGTCGACGAGGTTGTCGACCGAGGCCGCGGGGACGTGCAGGGCCGGCTCGCCCTCCCGGTCGATGCGGGCGCCCTTGGCCCCGAGGGTGGTGACGCGGGTGCCGACCCGGCTCAGGACGTCCGCGTCGGACCAGCCGGTCTTCTGCTCCGCGAGGGCCTTCTCGTACTCGTTGCCGAACAGGAAGGTCGCCCCCTCGATGAGGGTGCGGACCTCGGGGCCCTCCATCCGGGCCAGCTGCTGGGAGGGGTCCGCCGCGAAGGGGATGCCGCGCGTGCGGCACTCCTCGCTGTGGCGGACCATGGCGAGCGGGTCGTCGGCGCCGATGAGGACGAGGTCGAGCCCGCCGACCCGCTCCGCGACCGCCTGGAGCTCGATGTTGCGCGCCTCGGCCATGGCGCCCGCGTAGAACGAGGCGATCTGGTTCTGGTCGCGGTCCGTGGTGCAGATGAAGCGGGCGGTGTGCCGCAGCTCGGAGATGTACACGGCGGACGTGTCCACCCCGTGGCGGTCCAGCCAGGCGCGGTAGTCCTCGAAGTCGGCCCCCGCCGCGCCGACGAGGACGGGGGCGAGGCCGAAGCCGCCCATGCCGAAGCAGATGTTGGCCGCGACGCCTCCGCGACGGACGTCCAGCTCGTCGATCAGGAAGGAGAGTGACAACTGCTGGATCTGGTCGGGGATGATCTGTTCCGCGAACCGGCCCTCGAAGGACATGAGGTGGTCGGTGGCGATGGATCCGGCAACCGCGATACGCACGGGACGAAGGCTCCTTGGGTGGGAGGCGTCCGGTCGGGGCGACCGGACGGGTGCGGGCAGGCCGAGGACGTGCCCGTTTCGGACCGACCCAGGGTACCGAGTGCCGCTCCCGGCCGGGGTTCCGTCATCGGGATTCCCCGCGCGGGGCTGCGGAAACGACGAGGGGGAGGACGGATGTCCGCCCTCCCCCGGTGCCCCGCCGCCCGCCGCGGCCGGCGGCGGGGGCGTACCCCCTAGTTGAAGGAGTCGCCGCAGGCGCAGGAACCCGTGGCGTTGGGGTTGTCGATCGTGAACCCCTGCTTCTCGATGGTGTCCACGAAGTCGATCGTGGCGCCGACGAGGTAGGGGGAGCTCATCCGGTCGGTGACGACCTCGACGCCGCCGAAGTCGGTGACCACGTCCCCGTCCAGGTCGCGCTCGTCGAAGTAGAGCTGGTAACGCAGCCCCGAGCAACCACCGGGCTGGACGGCCACACGGAGACGGAGGTCGTCCCGGCCCTCCTGCTCCAGAAGCGCCCTGACCTTGCCGGACGCCTCGTCGGTGAGGTTGATCCCCTCGGTGACCTCGCTCTGAACCGTCATGTTGTAAAGCTCCTCTGAAAAGGGGTTGCGGCTGCCTGGCGACCCCTGGTCGCTTGGGGGACCGGCCCGCCGCGGCGGGTCCTGTCCTCTTCAACGGGTCCCAACGCCCGGGGCCGGTCCGGCATTCCGCCGTGCCGCCGCTGTGTTCTCCCTGCCACCGTTCCCCAGTGCCCCCTGGCGTGGGGGAGGTTCCGGCGAAGCACGGGTGTGCTCGTCCTCCCAGGGTAATTTGTCCGGCCCCGGGACGCCATCTCCCGGCGCGGTCCGTGCCGCCGGGAGATGG
>NZ_JBSHDN010000367.1:0-2970 GCF_053616335.1 Nocardiopsis sp. NPDC055824 | reverse complement strand
GCCCGTCGCCGACGGGCCCACCCCGGCCGCTGTCGTTCGTGGCGTCCCCGACCGCGAACACGCGGGGGAGGAGGTGCGTCCCATGGGGGACGGTCCTTCTTCCCTCCCCGGTGGGGAGACGCCCTGCGACCGCGCCGTGGAGACCGCCGGGGAGGCTGCTTCGGCCTCCCCGGCGCGGCCCGGACTCAGGGGGCCGTGCTGAAGCTCGGCGACTCCGCCCCGGCGCCCTCCCGGGCGCCTCCCGCGCGGGGGCGGTCCAGGAAGCCCGCCAGCACGGCGATGCCCAGGCCCACGACGGCCAGCAGCGCGCCGATCGCGGCGGGGGAGGTGTAGCCCAGGCCCGCGCTGATCCCGACGCCGCCCAGCCAGGCCCCGCCCGCGTTCGCCAGGTTGAAGGCGGAGTGGTTCGAGGCCGCGGCCATGGTCGGCGCCGCCCCGGCCCGGTTCATCACCAGGACCTGGAGCGGGGTGCACACGCCGAACCCCACCGCCCCCAGGACGACCAGGCTGACCGCCGCCGTCCAGGGGTTGTGCACGGTCACGGTGAACAGCGCCAGCACGATCGCCAGCGCGGCGAGGGAGCCGTAGATGGTGGGGCGCAGCGCGCGGTCGGCCAGGGGCCCCACGACCAGGGAGCCCAGGGTCATGCCGACCCCGAACAGGGCCAGGACGACCGGCACGGACGACGCGGACATCCCCGCCAGCTCGGTCATCATCGGCGAGACGTAGCTGTAGACGGCGAAGACCCCGGCGAAACCGAAGACCGCGGTGGTCAGGCCGAGCACGACCTGGGGGCGTCCCAGCTCGGACAGCTCCTGGCGCAGGCCAGCCCCCGGCGCCGCGGGCTGGCGCGGCACGAACGCCGCGACGCCCAGGGTGGCGAGCAGGGCGATGCCGGAGACGACCAGGAAGGCGGCGCGCCATCCCATCGCCTGGCCCAGGAAGGTGCCCACCGGCACCCCGACGATGTTGGCCACGGTCAGGCCCAGGAGGACGCGCGACACCGCCGTCGCCTGGCGGCCGGGGCCGGCCATCTGCGCGGCGACCAGGGACCCCACGCCGAGGAAGGCCCCGTGCGGCAGGCCGGCCAGGACCCGGGAGGCGAAGACGGCCCCGTAGGAGGGCGCCAGGACGGTGGCGAGGTTGCCCGCGAGGAAGAGTCCCATGAAGAGCAGCAGGACCGTCTTGCGGGGGACACGTGTGCTGAGCGCGGTGAGCAGCGGCGCGCCGACGACCACGCCCAGCGCGTAGGCGGAGATGAGATAGCCGGCGGTGGGGACCGAGACGCCGAGGTCGGCGGCGACGTCGGGCAGCAGTCCCATGATGACGAACTCGGTGGTACCGATGGCGAAGGCCCCGAGGGCCAGGGCGAGCAGGGCCAGAGGCATGGGTGGGCCCTCCAGACAAGGGACGGGGAAGAGACGGGGATCGCGGCGGGCGCCGTCGCCCGGAAAGCCCGCGCCTCGGCGACCCTGCCGGAGCGCCGAGGCGCGCAAGGGTCGTTTGGCACGTGCTAAATCCAGCCTCGCAGCACGGCCGGGGGGTTCTCAAACGATTCCGGTGTGATCTGTCCCGTGCGGGGGGAGAGCCTCACCACTCCCGCGTCCCGGCCGGACCCGCAGCGGGGGCAGGCCCCGGAGGGGCCGGATCAGCGCCGCGGGGGAGGTCCGGTGCTGCTCCGGACGGTGAGCACGGGCTCCAGGACCAGGTGTCGGCTCCCGGTGCGCCCGTCGTCCAGCCGCTCGGCCACCGAACGGACCGCGAGCCGGGCCATCTGCGCCGCGTCCTGACGCACGGAGGTGAGCCGCAGGAAGGGCAGGCGGGCCGTGCGGCTGTCGTCGTAGCCCACCACGGACATGTCCTCCGGAACGGAGGTCCCGGCGCGGACCAGGGTTCCCGCCAGGCCCAGGGCGCACAGGTCGTTGCACGCGACCACGGCCGTCGGGGGCCGGACCCGGGAGAGCAGCGTGCGCGCCGCCCGGGCCCCGGACTCCTCGGTGTAGTCGCCGGGGAGGACGTCGACGCGCCCGGAGAGCCCGTGGGCGGCCATTCCCTCCCGGTACCCCCTCAGGCGCTCACGTGCTCCGGGCAGGTCGCCCCCGTCGACGTGGGCGATGTCGCCGTGCCCCAGGGAGACCAGGTGGTCGACGGCCTGGCGGACCCCGCGCGCGTCGGCGGTCCGGACGCTGTCGGTGCCGGGCGCGCCGGTGCGCTGCCCGATCTCCACCACCGGCACGAGTTCGGCGACCTTGGCCAGGTCGGCCGGGGCGGCGGCGGACATGCCGATGAGGATGAGGGCCTCGCACCGCAGGCCCAGGAGGTCGTCGACGGACTCGCGCTCGGTGCGGGTGGGCAGCATGGCGCTGAGGACGACGCTGTAGTCGAGTTCGGCCGCCACCGGGTAGACGGCCTCGACCACGTGCGCGTCGAGGGGGTGTTCCAGGGTGAACAGCACGCCGACCTGGCGGCTGCGCGTCCGGCGCAGGAGGCGGGCGGCGGTGTCGGCCCGGTAGCCGAGCTCCTCGGCCGCCCGCAGGATCTGCTCGCGGGCGGAGGCGCTGGGGCCGGGGCGCCCGCCGAGGACGAGGGAGACCAGCTGCCGGGAGACGCCCACGCGGGCGGCGACGTCGGCCATGGTCGGGCGCCGGGCGGGCCGCTGCCCCCCGGGCCCGCCCGCGCCGGGGTCACCGGGCTTCGGCATCTGCGTCCCCTCGGACTCGCTGGTGTAAGCGCATCGTACTGCGGGGCGCGGCCCCGGCCGTCCGGTTGCCGTCCGCGTCCTCGGCGCGGGGATGGCCCGACACCTCGTGGAGGAGATGTGGGAGCCGGGGAGGGGGAGGCCGTGTCGGGGGCCTCGTCCCGCGGGCGGGCCCCGGCCTTCCGCCGGAGCGGCGGGGCGGCGGGGCGACCCCGGCACGCGCACGTGAGGGAGGCACGGGGAGCGGTGGTCGGGGGAAGGGCGGTGAAAAG
>NZ_JBSHDN010000366.1:0-2991 GCF_053616335.1 Nocardiopsis sp. NPDC055824 | reverse complement strand
AGCCCCCGGCCCCCGGCCGTACGCGTAGGGTGATCCTTATGGGGCCGAAACACACACTTCCGGGCCTGCCCGACCGCGGGCGGTGCCTGGTCATGGGGGTCGTGAACGTCACCCCCGACTCCTTCTCCGACGGCGGCGCGTGGTTCGATCCCGACAGGGCGATCGAGCACGGCCTGCACCTGGTCGAGGAGGGCGCGGACATCATCGACGTGGGCGGTGAGTCCACCCGCCCCGGAGCGCAGCGCGTCTCCGCGCAGGAGGAGCTGCGAAGGGTGGAGCCCGTCGTGCGCGAACTCGCCTCGCGCGGTGTCGCCGTCAGCGTGGACACCATGCGCGCGGAGGTCGCGGAGCGGTCCGTCGAGGCCGGCGCGGTGCTCGTCAACGACGTCAGCGGGGGCCTCGCCGATCCGGCGATGGCACGCCTTGTCGCCTCTTCCGGCGTTGCCTACGTGTTGATGCACTGGCGTGGGCATAGTCATGACATGCAGAGCCGTGCCGTGTACACGGATGTCGTCCAGGAGGTCCTCGATGAGCTCCGCGACCGTATGGAGGCCATGATCAGTGCAGGTGTCGATCCGGGTCAGATCGTTCTGGACCCGGGACTGGGATTCTCCAAACGCCCCGAGCAGGCGCACAACTGGGCGCTTCTCCACGACCTCGAACGCTTCCACGAACTGGGGCGGCCGGTACTGGTGGCCGGTTCGCGCAAACGCTTCCTGAGCCGGCTCCTCGGCGACGCCAAGGGCGAGGACCGCCCGTTCGCCGAGTGCGACGCCGCCACGGCCGCCGTCACCACGCTGTCCGCCGACCGCGGGGCGTGGGCCGTGCGGGTGCACGACGTGCGGCCCAACGCCGACGCCGTGCGCGTCGCCGCCGCCTGGGCCGACGGCGGCGCCGGCCTGGACGAGGGGCGCTCCGAGCCGCTGGACCGGGGCGGCCGGTGAAGTCGCGCCAGGAGGTCATGGAGCGCGTGGCCGAGGCCAACGCGCAGTTCTACAGCGCCATCGAGAACGGCGACATCGACCTGATGCGCAGCGTCTGGGCCGAGGAGCACGAGGCGCCCGACCTGGTGTGCGTCAACCCGGGCTGGCCGCTGCTGCGCGGCCGGACCGAGATCATGAGGGCCTGGTCGCTGATCATGGCCAACGTGACGTACATCCAGTACGTGCTCACCGAGACCCACATCGGGGTCGGGGGCGACATCGCCATGGTGACGTGCGAGGAGAACGTGCTCACCGCCGAGGACGGCAGCCCCGGCTTCGTCGCCGGGGGCCAGGTGGTGACCACCAACCTGTTCGTGGACACGGAGCAGGGATGGAGGCTGTGGTCGCACCACGCCTCTCCCGTGCTGATGGAGGACGACGAGGAGGGCGAGGAGTGACGCGGGACCGCATCGCCCTCCGCGGCCTCCGCGCGCGCGGCCACCACGGGGTGTTCGGGTTCGAGCGCCGCGAGGGCCAGGACTTCGTGGTCGACGCCGTGCTCCACCTGGACACCGCGGCGGCGGCGGCCTCCGACGACGTCGGCGACACCGTCCACTACGGGCTGCTCGCCGACCGGCTGGTCGCGATCGTGACCGGTGAGCCGGTCAACCTGATCGAGACGCTCGCCGAGCGCCTGGCGGACGCGTGCCTGGCCGTGCCCCTGGTCGACCGGGCCGAGGTGACGGTGCACAAGCCGTCCGCGCCCATCGACCACGAGTTCGCGGACGTCGCGGTCACCGTCGTCAGGGACCGGACGGGTCCCGGGGGCCAGGGGGAGCCCGGCGCCGCGGAGCCCGCCCGTGTCCCGGACGGACGGGGGTCGCGGAGGTGACCCGGGCGGTGCTCTCCCTGGGGTCCAACCTCGGGGACCGGATGGCGACCCTCCAGGGCGCGGTGGACACCCTGCTGGGCGGGCCGGGCGCGCCCGCCCCGGTGGCGGTCTCCCCGGTCTACGAGACCGCCCCGGTGGGCGGCCCCGACCAGGGGGCGTTCCTCAACGCGGTCCTCGTCGTGGACACGGCCGGCACGCCCGGGGAGCTGCTGGCCCGCGCGCAGGACGCCGAGCGGGCCTTCGGCCGGGTCCGCGAGGTCCGGTGGGGTCCGCGCACCCTGGACGTGGACGTCGTCTCGTACGGCGACGTGTGCGACGACGACCCGGACCTGACCCTGCCGCACCCGCGGGCGCACCTGAGGGCGTTCGTCCTCCAGCCGTGGCTGGACGCCGACCCCCTCGCCGAACTGCCGGGCCGCGGCCCGGTCGCGGACCTCCTGGCCGGCCTCGTGGCCGAGGACACCGGCGGCGCGCAGGAACTCCGCGTGCGCGAGGACCTGGGACTGCGGCTGCCGGGCGGGGAGGGCCGCTGATGGCCGGGGACGACGAGGGGCGGCTGCGGCCCACGGGCTGGCGGGTGCCGGCGCTGCTGGTGGTGGCCGGGGCCCTCCTGGGGGTCCTGCTGACCAACGCGCTGCCCGCCCTGCCCCTCCTGCCGTGGTCGGCGATCCCGACCCTGCTGCTGCTCGCCCTGGCGGAGGGGTTCACGGCGGGGCGGACCCGCAGGCGCATCCGCCACGAGCCCGGCACCGAGCCGATCCAGCCGCTCAGCGCGGCCCGCCTGGTCGCCCTGGCCAAGGCGAGCGCGCTGTTCGCGTCGCTGGCGCTGGGCTTCTTCGCGGGCATGGCGCTCACGGTGTCGGACATGCTGGTGCTGCCCACGCAGCGGGAGGTGTTCCTGACGGCGCTGTTCACGGCGCTGTCCGCCGGGCTCCTGCTGGCCGCGGCCCTCTACCTGGAGTACTGCTGCCGGGTCCCCGAGGACGACGACAGGGGCGACGAGCCCCCGGCCGCCCGGTAGGCCGCGTCCCGCGGGCTCCGGGGCCGCCGGGAGCGTCCACGGAACACGCCCCGGGCGCACCGCCCGCGGAAGCCGGCGACGCCCTCCCCGCCCGACGCGGGCGGGGAGGGCCTCCGGCGCCGACGGGACCGGCGGCCCGCCGCGCGGCCGGGGAC
>NZ_JBSHDN010000365.1:0-3066 GCF_053616335.1 Nocardiopsis sp. NPDC055824 | reverse complement strand
CGGGGCGGCCCGGCCCGCCGCGAAACGCGGGGGCGGGGCCGCCCCCTCGCGGCGTCTCCGGGCCCTCCCCGAGCCCGCCGGTCGCGGTCGGCGGGCGTCCGTTCGCGCCCCGCGCCCGCGCTCCGGTCGGCCCGGTCGTCCGTGCGGGAGGGGCGGTCCCGTCACTGCTCGTATCCTGGGGACGGCGGAGACGAGTGAGGACGGCGATGTCGGCGACGAGGCTGCTGGTGCTGGGCGCGGTGCGGATCCACGGGGGGACCCACGGGTACCGGGTGGGCCGCGAACTCATGTCCTGGGGCGCCAAGGAGTGGGCCAACGTCAAGTGGGGGTCCATCTACCACGCGCTGAACAAGCTCACCTCCGAGGGCAGGCTGCGGGAGTTCACCGCCCCCGGCGACGAGGAGGTGGGCCGCACCTCCTACGCGCTCACCGACGAGGGGGAGGCCGAACTCCGCCGGCTGATGGGCGAGGCCCTGCGCCACACCGGCGACGACCACGGCCTGCTGTGCGCCGGGATCACCCTGATGACCTCGCTGCCGCGCGCGGAGGCGGTCGGGCTGCTCAAGGAGCGGCTCGCCGCACTGGAGGAGGCGTCCCCGGGGCTGGGCGACGCGGTCCGGGCCACGGACGCCGAGTGGGGGAAGCCCCCGCACGTGCGCGAGCTGTTCACGCTGTGGCGGCTCACCACGGACGCCGGCGCCGAGTGGACCCGTCGGCTGATCGCCTCGCTGGAGGCCGGGAAGTACACGATGGCCGACGACAGCCCCCGCGCCTTCGGATTGCCGCCGGTACGCGACGACGCCTGACCTCCGGCCGCAAGGCCCACGGCGCCCGTCCGGCCGCCGACCCGCTCGCACGCCGTTCCTGTGGCGACCGTGCCCGGTCCCGGATCCTCGGCCCCTTCGCGCACGGCCGCCCCGTGACACGACTCCGCCCCGCGCTTCCCCCGCACGCCGCGCTTCCGGCGACACGGACGCCCCTCACCCTTCCCGGGCGTGGCCGGGGGACTGGTTCCGGCCCTCGCTTCCCGGGCGCCCCTCCTCGTGCTCTCCGTGTCCGGCCCGGCGGAACCCGCCTCCGAGCCCCGTATCCCCGGTCCCGTCACCGCCCCGCGCGCCTGAGCAGGGACGGTCGCCGATTTTAATATTCAAGTTTGAACATCTGTCGGGGATGGGGCAGACTCGTCGCCGCATTCAAGTTTGAATAAGGAGGCGGGATGATCCACACGCACGAGCTGGCCCGGACGTTCCGGGTCGGCAAGGACGTCGTCGAGGCCGTGCGCGGCGTCGACATCGACGTCGAGGAGGGCGAACTCGTCGCGCTCCTCGGGCCCAACGGGGCCGGGAAGTCCACCACGCTGCGCATGCTCACCACACTGCTGGAGCCCACCTCGGGGACCGCCACGGTCGCCGGGCGCGACATCCGCACCGAGCCCGCCGAGGTCCGCCGCCGGATCGGGTTCGTCGGCCAGGGGAACGGCGCCGGCGGCGACCAGCGGGTCGGGGAGGAGCTGCGCACGCAGGGACTCCTGTACGGGCTCGACCGCCGCACCGCGCGCCGCCGCGCCGACGAGCTGCTCGACCTGCTGGACCTGGGAGGCGCCTCCGACCGGGAGGCGGGCAAGCTCTCCGGCGGCCAGCGCCGCAGGCTCGACATCGCCATGGGGCTCGTCCACGAGCCCGGCCTGCTGTTCCTGGACGAGCCCTCCACCGGCCTCGACCCGCACAGCCGCGCCAACCTGTGGGAGCACGTGGCCCGGCTGCGCGAACGGCTCGGCACCACGGTCGTGCTCACCACGCACTACCTCGACGAGGCCGACGACATGGCCGAACGGGTCCTGGTCATCGACCACGGACGCGTCATCGCCGACGGCACCGCCGACGAGCTCAAGGGCAAGGTGTCCGGGGACCTGGTCACCTTCTCCGTGGGAAGCGAGGAGGACGCGCGCACGGGCGCCGGGATCGCCGAGCGGGTGCCCTCCGCCGGGCCCGCCGAGGTGGTCGCCGCCGTGGGCCGGGACCCGGAGGTGCGCTTCCGCGTGGAGCGCGGGGACGGCGTCCTGCCCGAACTGCTGCGCACCCTCGACGCGGCCGGGGTCGCGCTGCTCTCCGTGCGGGTGCAGCGGCCGACCCTGGACGACGTGTTCCTGACCCTGACCGGGCGCAGCCTGCGCGAGGAGGAGGCATGACCGTGAGTGAACAGCCGAGGACCGGGGCGGCCCCGGCGCGCGGGTCGGGCGTCGCGCGCGACACCTGGACCGTGTTCGTCCGCCAGATGCGCCCGCTGCTGCACCGGCCCCTGCTCCTGGGCTTCGGGATGCTCCAGCCGATCCTGTACCTGGTGCTGTTCGCGCCCCTGCTCACCGGGCTCGCGGGGGCCGAGGGCGAGAACCCCTGGCAGTGGTTCGTGCCCGGCCTGCTGGTCATGGTCGCCCTGTTCACCACGGGGTTCGCCGGGTTCGGGCTGCTTCCGGAGATGGCCTCCGGCGCGCACGAGCGGATGCTGGCCACCCCGGCGAGCCGGGTGTCGCTGCTGCTCGGCCGGGTGCTGCGGGACGTGACGCAGATGATGGCGCAGATGGTGCTCATCATCGTGCTGGTGATCCCCTTCGGACTGCGGATCTCCGTGGCGGGCGCGGTGGTCGGCCTGCTCCTGCTCGCCGTCCTGGGGATCGGCCTGTCCACCCTGTCGTACCTGACGGCCATGGCGGTGAAGCAGACCTACGTGTTCGCTCCGGTGCTCCAGACGGTGCTCATGCCGCTGATGCTGCTGTCCGGCGTGCTGCTGCCGATGGAGCTGGCCCCGTCGTGGCTCTACGGCCTGTCCCGGCTCAACCCGGTGGCGTACGTGGTGGACGCCGAACGGGCCCTGTTCGCGGGCGACTGGGGCCTGTCGGTCGGGATCGGCTGGGCCGTCGCGGTCGCGCTGGCGGTCGTCGCGCTGGCGTTCGGCTCGCGGGCGATGCGCAGGCTCAGCTCCTGAGGGCCGTGCTTGTTCCGGGCCTCCGCTCCGCTTCGGCCCGTGCCCGTTCCGGACCTCCGCTCCGGCCCGGGGCCTGCACCGGGC
>NZ_JBSHDN010000364.1:0-3080 GCF_053616335.1 Nocardiopsis sp. NPDC055824 | reverse complement strand
GCCGCCGCCCTCGCCCTGGGCTCTCCTGGGAGCTTGGGGCGGGACGGGGCCGGCGGGGGCGCCCCCGCGCCGCCGCCGGTGGTGCTGGAACGGGGAGGGAGGCTACTCGTCCTCGTCCTCGTCGTCCTCGCGGGGCGCCTTGTACGGGTCGGCCTCTCCCGCGTGCTTGGCGCCGGTCGCCTTCTCGGCCACCTCGGCGTCGGACTGGCGCGCCTTGACCAGCAGTTCCTCGATGTGCTGGGCGTTCTCCTGGACCTCGTCGATGACGAAGGCCAGGCTCGGCGTGTGCCGGATACCGGTCTGGCGCCCCACCTCGCTGCGGATGACGCCCTTGGCGCTCTCCAGAGCGGCGGCGGAGGCGGCCTTCTCCTCCGGGCTGCCGAACACCGTGTAGTACACCGTGGCGTCCCGCAGGTCGGCGGTGATGCGCGCGTCGGTCACGGTGACGAATCCCAGGCGCGGGTCCTTGATCCTCCGGTCCAGCATCTCGGCGACGATGCGCTGGATGCGGTCGGCGATCTTCCGCGCGCGTGCGGCGTCAACCATCGTCAGTCTTCCTCTTCGTTGAAGAGCCGCTGCCTGGCGGAGAGCAGCTCCAGTTCGGGACGTCCCGCGACGAAACGTTCGCAGGTGTCCATCAGGTCACGGGCGTGCGCCGCCGTCGGCGCGACCACCGCCACGCCGACCTTGGCCCGTCGGTACAGGTCGTGGTCCCCGACCTCGGCCACCGAGACGGAGAACTTGCGGCGCAGTTCGGCGATCACCGGCCGGACCAGCGACCGCTTCTGTTTGAGCGAGTGGACGTCACCGAGAAGGACGTCCAGGGTCAGCGACCCGACGTACAAATGATCACCTGTGGTGTTGTGGGGAAAGAGTGTGGGACCCCGGCCACACGGCCGGGGCCCCTTCGGATCAGACTCCGCGAGGGTCAGTCGCGGGACTTCTCCTGCATCTCGTAGGTCTCGATGACGTCAGCGATACGGATGTCGTTGTAGCCGACACCGATACCGCACTCGAAGCCCTCGCGGACCTCGGTCGCGTCGTCCTTGAACCGTCGCAGGGACTCCACGGTGAGGTTCTCGGAGATGACAACCCCTTCGCGGATGATCCGTGCCTTGGTGTTGCGGCGGATGAGGCCGCTACGGACGATCGAGCCCGCGATGTTGCCGATCTTCGGAACCTTGAAGACCTCGCGGACCTCGGCGCTGCCGAGCTGGACTTCCTCGTAGACCGGCTTGAGGAGGCCCTTGACCGCGGCCTCGACCTCGTCGATGGCCTGGTAGATCACCGAGTAGTACCGGATGTCGACGCCCATGCGATCGGCCAGCTCGCTGTTCTTGCCCTCGGGCCGAACGTTGAAGCCGATGATGATCGCGTCGGCGGACGACGCCAGGTTGATGTCGTTCTGCGTGATCGCACCGACACCGCGGCCGATGACGCGGATGTTGACCTCGTCGCCACCCGAGTCGATCTTGAGGAGCGACTCCTCCAGCGCCTCGACCGAACCGGACATGTCGCCCTTGATGAGGAGGAGCAGCTCGGAGCGCTCACCCTCCTTGAGGGCGTCCTGCCAGGTCTCGAACGTGACGCGGCGGGCCGAACGCGCCTGCTGGGCGAAGCGCTCGCGCGCCTCGCGCTGCTGGGCGATCTGACGTGCCACCCGGTCGTCCTTGACGACCAGGAAGCTGTCGCCGGCGCTGGGAACGTTGGTCAGACCCACCACCTGCACCGGACGGGACGGCTCGGCGCTCTGCACGTTGTTGCCGTGCTCGTCGAGCATGGCGCGCACGCGGCCGTAGGCGTCGCCGCAGACGATCGAGTCGCCGACGTTGAGCGTGCCCCTCTGGACCAGCACCGTGGCCATGGAACCGCGACCGCGGTCCAGGTAGGCCTCGATGGCCAGACCCTGGGCGTCCATGTCCGGGTTGGCGGTCAGGTCGAGCGAGGCGTCGGAGGTCAGCACGATCGACTCGAGCAGGCCGTCGATGTTGTCGCCCTTGAGCGCGGAGATGTCCACGAACTGGACGTCGCCGCCGTACTCCTCGGCGACCAGGCCGTACTCGGTGAGCTGCGCACGGACCCGCTGCGGGTCGGCGCCCTCGACGTCGATCTTGTTGACCGCGACCACGATCGGCACCTCGGCCGCCTTGGCGTGGTCGATGGCCTCGGCCGTCTGCGGCTTGACGCCGTCGTCGGCCGCGACCACCAGGACCGCGATGTCGGTGACCTTCGCACCGCGGGCACGCATGGCGGTGAACGCCTCGTGGCCCGGGGTGTCGATGAAGGTGAGCCTGCGCTCCTCGCCGTCCACCTCGGTGGCGACCTGGTAGGCGCCGATGTGCTGGGTGATACCGCCGGCCTCGCC
Source organism: Nocardiopsis sp. NPDC055824 (assembly GCF_053616335.1). Lineage (NCBI taxonomy): Bacteria > Bacillati > Actinomycetota > Actinomycetes > Streptosporangiales > Nocardiopsidaceae > Nocardiopsis > Nocardiopsis sp. NPDC055824. Next base: position 715 of record NZ_JBSHDN010000364.1, on the reverse strand, counting down.
GCTGACGACGTTGGTCTTGCGGATGGTGTCCAGCAGTCGGGTCTTACCGTGGTCGACGTGGCCCATGACGGTGACCACGGGCGGACGGGGACGCAGGTCCTCGGCCGTGCCGTCGTCCTCGCCGAACTCGATGGAGAAGGACTCCAGCAGCTCGCGGTCCTCGTCCTCGGGACTGACGACCTCGATGCGGTAGCTGAGCTCCTCGCCCAGCAGCTGGAGCGACTCGTCGGGCAGCGACTGGGTCGCGGTGACCATCTCACCCAGGTGCATCATGACCTGGACGAGCGACGCCGGGTTGACGTCGATCTTGTCACCGAAGTCCGACAGCGAGGCGCCGCGGGACAGGCGGATGACCTGGTTGTTGCCGCTCGGGATCTTGACGCCGCCGAAGGACGGTGCCTGGAGGTCGTTGAACTCCTGGCGCCGCTGCTTCTTGGACTTGCGGGCACGCCCGGGACGACCGCCCGGACGGCCGAACGCACCGGCGGTTCCGCCGCCGCGACCGCGACCGCCGCCGCCGGGGCGACCGCCGAAGCCGCCCGGACGACCGCCGCCGGCACCGCCGCCGCCACCGGGACGCGGACCCGCACCCGCGGGGGCTCCCCCGCGACCGCGGCCACCGCCGCCACCGCCGGGACGACCGCCGCCGGCACCGCCGCGACCGCCGCCCGCGGGCGAGGCCGGACGGGACGAGGGCATGTTCATGGGACTGGGA
>NZ_JBSHDN010000363.1:0-3085 GCF_053616335.1 Nocardiopsis sp. NPDC055824 | reverse complement strand
GGGCCTGTACTCGGGCTGGGACTGCGGGTTGAACTCGTCCATGCGCACGCGCTCGGCGGCCCGCAGGCGCGGGTCGTCCAGCTTCAGCACGTCGATGCCCCGCTCGATGTCGGAGGAGTAGACGTAGCCGTTGTAGTAGTACGCGGACCAGCTGTCGTTGTCCTGGACGCCGTCCTCGACACGGGAGTCGATGTCGAAGTAGCCGATCTCCTCGGGGTTCGCCGCGTCGTTGAAGTCGATGACCGAGACTCCGCCCGTGTACCAGGACTGCACGAAGAAGTCCTGCCCGGGCACCGGGATCAGCGAGCCGTTGTGGGCGACGCAGACCTCCCCGCCCTGGTGGCGGTCGATCTTGAAGTAGCTCTGGAACGACAGGTCGGCTTCGGCTCCGTCACCGTCGAGGGAGTAGACGGCGTCGGCGCCGCGCTCCGGGCCGATCTCCTCGGTGCAGGTGGGGGCCCCGCCTCCGCCGAGCTCGTCGGTGAAGACCACGTTCCTGCCGTCGTTGGTGAACGTCGCCGAGTGCCAGAACGCGAAGTTGGTGTCCTGCACGACCTCGGTCACGACCGGGGCGGCCGGGTCCGAGATGTCCATCAGGATGCCGTCGCCCATGCACGCGCCCGCGGCGATGTCCCTGCTCGGGAAGACCGTGATGTCGTGGCAGCCGGAGGTCCCGGTGTTGCCGCCCTCGGGGAAGAGCACGGGGGCGTCGACGAGCTCCGCCGAGGCCGGGTCGTCGACCGGCACCTCGATGATCGAGATCTTGTCGTGCGGCGGCTGACAGTTGGGGAAGCGCTCGGAGGGCGAGTACGACGACACGTAGACGTACTCGTGCTCGCCGTCCTCGCCGGGCACCAGCGTGTTGGTGTGCGAGCCGCAGTCGGTCGCCACGGCCGCCACGTACTGCGGGTTCGCCTTGTCCGAGATGTCGAAGATCCGAATGCCCTCGAAGCCCTCCGGGTCGGTCGTGGGCACCGAGGCCGCACCGCACTCCGTACCGGCGCGCGGGTAGTCGACCGAGAAGTACAGCAGGTCGCCGCTCACCGACACGTCGCCCTGCCCACCGGGGCAGAGCACCTCGGACACGACCTTCGGGTCCTCGGGCTCGGAGATGTCGTAGACGACGAATCCGTCGTAGTTGCCGCCGATGGCGTAGTCGCCCGTGAACGCCAGGTCCGAGTTGGTGCTGCGCACCGCGTCGGGCTTGGGCACGTGGGCGACATGGGTGACGTTGCTGCTGATCTCGTCGGCGGGCGCCTCGTCCGCGTACGCGGAGGCCGGGCTCAGCAGGCCGACGAGGAGCGTCCCCGCGGCGGCGGAGAGGGCGGCCGTGCGCGCGAGGCGCCGACCGGGGGTGGGTGGTGCGGACATGGGGGTTCTCCTGTGCGCTAGGGGGTTGGCGGGGGCTTGTCCCGGGGCCGCGGCGCGCGCCACGCCGCGGCCCCGACGTCCGTGCGCCGGACCCTCCCGGGGACCGGGAGGGTCGCGCGGCGCTGCCGGACCCGGGGGAGGGTCAGCGCCCCTCGCCCCGGCCGGGCCTGTACTCGGGCTGGGACTGCGGGTTGAACTCGTCCATGCGCACGCGCTCGGCGGCCCGCAGGCGCGGGTCGTCCAGCTTCAGCACGTCGAGTCCGCGGGAGATGTCGGAGGAGTAGACGTAGCCGTTGTAGTAGTACGCCGACCAGGAGCCGCCCAGGACGAGCCGGTCGTCGTCGATCGGGTCGCGGTCGAAGTGGCCGATCTCCCTCGGGTTCTCCGGGTCGTTGAAGTCGATGACCGAGACGCCGCCCTGGTACCAGGACTGCACGAAGAAGTCCTGCCCGGGCACCGGGATCAGCGAGCCGTTGTGGGCGACGCAGTTCTCGGTGGCGGTCTGGTGGCGGTCGATCTTGTAGTAGCTCTGGAATTCGAGCGCGTCGTCGCCGATGGCGTAGATGGCGTTCGCCCCCCGCTCGGGGCCGATGGCCTCGCTGCAGGTGGCCGCGCCCCCGCCGCCGAGCTCGTCGGTGAACGTGACCGTCTCGCCGTTGTTGGTGAACGTCGCCGAGTGCCAGAACGCGAAGTTGGTGTCGCGGACGACCTCGGTCACGACCGGGGCGGCCGGGTCGGAGATGTCCATCAGGATGCCGTCGCCCATGCACGCGCCGGCCGCGATGTCCTTGGTCGGGTAGACCGTGATGTCGTGGCAGCCGGAGGTGCCGGTGTTGCCGCCGTCGGGGAAGAGCACGGGGGCGTCGACGAGCTCGGCCGAGGCCGGGTCGTCGACCGGCACCTCGATGATCGAGATCTTGTCGTGCGGCGGCTGACAGTTGGGGAAGCGCTCGGAGGGCGAGTACGACGACACGTAGACGTACTCGTGCTCGCCGTCCTTGCCGGGGACGAGGGTGTTGGTGTGCGAGCCGCAGTCGGTGGGCACGGCCGCCACGTACTGCGGGTTCGCCTTGTCCGAGATGTCGAAGATCCGGATGCCCTCGAAGCCCTCCGGGTCGGTCGTGGGCACCGAGGCCGCACCGCACTCCGTACCGGCGCGCGGGTAGTCGACCGAGAAGTACAGCAGGTCGCCGCTCACCGACACGTCGCCCTGCCCACCGGGGCAGAGCACCTCGGACACGATCTGCGGGTCCTCGGGCTCGGAGATGTCGTAGACGACGAAGCCGTTGTAGTTGCCGCCGATGGCGTAGTCGCCGGTGAACGCCAGGTCCGAGTTGAAGTCGCTCATCGACTCCGTCTTCGGGACGTTGGTCACATGAGTCACGTTGGAGCTGGTATCGGCGTCGCTGACGAACGCGTCGTCGGCGGAGGCGGAGGCGGGACCGAGGAGTCCGGCCACGAGGGCGGCCGCTCCGGCCAGGGTGAGGCCGGTCAGCCCTCTTCGGGCCGAGGCGTATCTGGGGCGGGGGGTCGGGGGGGATGACGCCATACGAACTCCTGATTCTGATTGGAGCGAAACAGGAAGAACGTACACAGTTCAACATCAACATGTATAGGGGGATACAAAAGAAACATGGTTGTTAACACGGTGTCGGCCTGACCCGATCTGGCTGCACAACGCGACTAGCCGCAGGCGGCTGCGGGGCCCGCCAGG
>NZ_JBSHDN010000362.1:0-3202 GCF_053616335.1 Nocardiopsis sp. NPDC055824 | reverse complement strand
CCCCCGTCAGGCCTGGGAGGTCGTGCCGCCGAAGAGGACGGCGGGGATGACGTCGGTCAGGACCCCCATGCCGGCGTGGTCTTCAGCGGCAGCCGCAGCAGGGGCGATCGCGGTCCCCACCAGTGCGGCGGACAGGGCCAGGGTTGCCAGGACACGACTCATGGGACTCCTCCTGCTGAAACAACAATGGTCACTCAGAGTAACAAGTCACGCCCCTGGAGTTGCGCAGGTGCGCCGCGACGAGGCTCGGAGGCGTGCCGCTCGACAGCCGCCGACACCCCGCCCTCGCGCCCACCGGCGTGTTCGCGCCCGCCGCCGGGAAGACCTGGAGGCGGGCGGGGGTCGACCGCCGGAAGGGGACAGGCATCGGGTCCGGCCCTGCTGGGTAGCGTGGGACCGGCGGTGCGCCGGACCGCACCCACCGGAGCCCGACCCGGGGGCGCTCCCGCGATCGCCGCGGCGGTACCGGTGGTCCCGCCGACGGCCGTGTCGGCACTGCCGTGGCGGCACCGGATCCGAGGAGGGGGGCGATCGTCGCGCACACGCCGGAAGGGCGCCGGGCACGGCCGGAGGGCCGGTGGCCGCGGGCCCCGACGGCCCGGCCACACCGGAGGGCACCGACGCCCGTTTCAAGGTCATTCACGTAGAGTTACCGAGCAACTACTTGGCGATGGCACGCCACCACACGCACGGGGGACGAGACGAGATGACACACGACTTTCCCGACGACCGCGGCAGCGACCCCGGGTCCTTCGACGAGTTCCTGGCCCGGTTCCTCGGGGCCCGGGGCCCGGTCCGCCGCGTGGACCTGTCCAAGCTGATGAGCGCCGAGGCCCAGGAGGTGGCCGACGCCGCGGTGCGCCGCGCCCTGGAGGCCGGCGGCGCCGACGTGGACACGGTCCACCTGCTGTGGTCCCTGCTGCGCCACCAGCCCACGCGCGAGCTGATGGGCCGCACCGACGCCAACACCGACCAGCTCACCGCGGTGATCGACCAGGCGGTGGCGCAGGCGCCCCGGACGGTGCGCGGGTCGGCCAGGCTCACCCCGTCCGCCAAGAGGGCCCTGTTGGACGCGCTCCAGATCGCACGGGCCACCGGCAGTTCCAGCATCACGCCCGAGCACCTGCTGTTCGCCCTGGCGGTCAACCCCGACAGCCCGGTGAGCCAGCTCATGCGCGACTCCGGGATCACGCCGCCCGCACTGCAGAAGGCCGCGGGCCCCGTGCCCGCCGCCGACCGGGGCGAGGAGGAGCCCTCGGCCACGCCCACCCTGGACGAGTACGGCACCGACATGACGGCGCTGGCCCGCGAGGGGCGCCTGGACCCGGTCGTGGGCCGCGACGACGAGGTCGAGCAGTGCATCGAGGTGCTCGCCCGGCGCCGCAAGAACAACCCGGTGCTCATCGGCGACCCCGGCGTGGGCAAGACCGCGATCGCCGAGGGCATCGCCCAGCGCATCTTCGACGACGACGTCCCCGAGACCCTGCGCGGACGCCGCCTGGTCCAGCTCGACCTGGCCGGGATCGTGGCGGGCACGCGCTACCGGGGCGACTTCGAGGAGCGCCTGACCGCGATCGTGGACGAGATCCGCGCGCAGTCCGAGGGCCTGCTCATCTTCATCGACGAGATCCACACGATCGTGGGCGCCGGGGCGGCCGAGGGGTCGATGAACGCCGGGAACATGCTCAAGCCCGCGCTCGCCCGCGGCGAGCTGCACGTCATCGGCGCGACCACGGTGGACGAGTACCGCAAGAACATCGAGAAGGACGCCGCGCTCGAACGCCGCTTCCAGCCGATCCAGGTGCCCGAGCCGTCGGTGGAGGACACCGTCGAGATCCTGCGCGGCCTGCGCGACCGCTACGAGGCCCACCACCAGGTGCGGTTCAGCGACGAGAGCCTGGTCGCGGCGGCCGAGCTGTCGGACCGCTACGTCACCGACCGGTTCCTGCCCGACAAGGCCATCGACCTGGTCGACCAGGCGGGCGCCCGGGTGCGGCTGCGGCTGAAGACCTCCAGCTCCTCCCTGCGGGACCTGGAGAAGAGGCTCAAGGAGCTGGAGGAGCAGAAGGACAGGGCGGTCCAGGAGGAGGACTACGAGCGGGCGTCGGCGGTGCGCGACGAGATCTCCGCCGCCCGGAGCTCGATCCACCAGGCCCGCGGCACCGGCTCCGCGGTGCCGGAGGTGACCGGCGACGACATCGCCGACGTGGTCTCCCGCAGCACCGGCATCCCGGTCTCCCAGCTCACCCAGGAGGAGCGGGACCGGCTGGTCAACCTGGAGGAGGTGCTGCACACGCGGGTGATCGGCCAGAACGAGGCGGTCACGGCGGTCTCCGAGGCGATCCGCCGCTCCAGGGCCGGGCTGGGCGACCCCGACCGGCCGGTGGGCAGCTTCCTGTTCCTGGGGCCGACCGGCGTGGGCAAGACGGAGCTGGCCCGGGCGCTGGCCGAGGCCCTGTTCGGGTCCGAGGACGCCATGGTGCGCATCGACATGAGCGAGTTCCAGGAGCGGCACACCACCAGCCGCCTGACCGGCGCGCCTCCCGGGTTCGTCGGCTACGAGGAGGCGGGCCAGCTCACCGAGGCGGTGCGCCGCAACCCCTACTCCGTGCTCCTGCTGGACGAGATCGAGAAGGCGCACCCGGACGTGTTCAACCTGCTGCTGCAGCTGTTGGACGACGGACGGCTGACCGACGGCCAGGGACGGACGGTGGACTTCCGCAACACGGTGGTCGTCATGACCAGCAACCTGGGGTCGGAGGCGATCACCGGCGGCGGCCCGATGGGTTTCACCGCCGACGGCCAGATGGACCCCGACACCGAGCAGCGGGTGATGCGGCGGCTGCGCGAGGAGTTCCGGCCCGAGTTCGTCAACCGGATCGACGAGGTCATCGTCTTCAAGCAGCTCGGGAACGAGGAGCTGGCCCAGATCACCCGGCTCATGCTGGAGAGCCTCGAACAGCGGCTCAGGGCCAAGGACATCACGGTGCGGTTCACCGACGAGGCGGTCGCGTGGCTGGCCGAGCACGGGTACCAGCCCGCGTACGGCGCCCGGCCGCTGGCGCGCACGATCCAGCGCACCGTCGGCAACCGCCTCTCGCGCATGGTGCTGGACGGGCAGGTCGTCCCGGGCGACCGGGTGATCGTGGACGCGGGCGACGACGGGGACCTGCGGATCTCCACCGCGCCCGCCTTCTGAGGC
>NZ_JBSHDN010000361.1:0-3217 GCF_053616335.1 Nocardiopsis sp. NPDC055824 | reverse complement strand
GGGGCGCCCGTGTCCGCCCGGGGGCGGGATCAGCCGCCGACGTAGTCCGCGAGGTGCTCGCCGGTGAGGGTGGACCGGGCGGCGACGAGGTCGGCGGGGGTGCCCTCGAAGACGATCCGGCCGCCGTCGTGCCCGGCGCCCGGCCCGAGGTCGATGATCCAGTCGGCGTGCGCCATGACCGCCTGGTGGTGCTCGATGACGACGACCGTCTTCCCGGAGTCGACGAGCCGGTCGAGCAGGCCGAGCAGGTGCTCGACGTCGGCGAGGTGGAGCCCCGCGGTCGGCTCGTCGAGGATGTAGACGCCGCCCTTCTCCGCCATGCGCGCGGCCAGCCGGATCCGCTGCCGCTCGCCCCCCGACAGGGTGGTGAGCGGCTGGCCGAGCGTGAGGTAGCCGAGGCCGACGTCGGAGAGGCGTCGCAGGACGGCGTGCGCGGCGGGCGTGCGCGCCTCCCCCGAGCCGAAGAACTCCTCGGCCTCGGCCACCGGCATCGCGAGCACCTGGCCGATGTCGCGTCCGCCGAGGCGGTACTCCAGCACCGAGGCCTGGAACCTCCTGCCCTCGCACTCCTCGCAGACGGTGGCGACGCCGGCCATCATCGCCAGGTCGGTGTAGACCACGCCCGCACCCTTGCAGGCGGGGCAGGCGCCCTCGGAGTTGGCGCTGAACAGCGCCGGCTTCACGCCGTTGGCCTTCGCGAACGCCTTGCGGACCGGGTCGAGCAGCCCGGTGTACGTCGCCGGGTTGCTCCGCCGCGAACCGCGGATCGGACTCTGGTCGACGGACACCACGCCCTCACGGCCGCGGAGCGAGCCGTGCACGAGGGAGCTCTTGCCCGATCCGGCGACGCCGGTGACGACGGTGAGCACCCCGAGCGGGATGTCGGCGTCGACGTCGCGCAGGTTGTTGGCGCTCGCCCCGCGGATCTCCAGCGCGCCGGAGGGCTCGCGCACCGCCTCCTTGAGGGAGGCCCGGTCGTCGAGGTGGCGGCCGGTGAGGGTGCCGCCGGCCCGCAGGCCCCCGACGGTGCCCTCGAAGCAGACGGTCCCGCCCCCCGTCCCGGCGCCCGGGCCGAGGTCCACGACGTGGTCGGCGATCGCGATCGTCTCCGGCTTGTGCTCGACGACGAGGACCGTGTTGCCCTTGTCGCGCAGCCGCAGCAGGAGGTCGTTCATCCTCTGGATGTCGTGGGGGTGCAGGCCGATGGTGGGCTCGTCGAAGACGTAGGTGGTGTCGGTGAGCGAGGAGCCGAGGTGGCGGATCATCTTGACCCGCTGCGCCTCACCCCCCGAGAGCGTGCCCGAGGGCCGGTCGAGCGCGAGGTAGCCGAGCCCGATCTCCACGAACGAGTCGAGGGTCCTGCCCAGGGAGGTGAGCAGGGGGGCCGCCGACGGCTCGTCCAGCCCGCGCACCCACGCGGCGAGGTCGCTGATCTGCATGGCGCACGCGTCGGCGATGTTGATCCCGCCGATCTTCGAGGAGCGCGCCGCCTCGTTGAGGCGCGTGCCCCCGCAGTCGGGGCAGGCGGCGAACGTCACCGCGCGTTCCACGAAGGCGCGGACGTGCGGTTGGAGCGAGTCGACGTCCTTGGACAGGAACGACTTCCGGACCTTGGGGATCAGCCCCTCGTAGGTGAGGTTCACGCCCTCGACCTTCACCTTGACCGGATCCCGGTGGAGGAAGTCCCGCATCTCCCGCTCGGTGAAGTCGCGGATCGGCTTGTGGGGGTCGAGGAAGCCGGACTCGGCGTAGGTCCGCACCGTCCACCAGCTGTCCGACTTCCAGCCGGGGATGGTGAACGCGCCCTCCGCGATCGACTTGGAGTCGTCGTAGAGCTGGGTGAGGTCGATGTCGGAGACCGTGCCCCTGCCCTCGCAGCGGGGGCACATGCCGCCGGTGATGCTGAAGTCGCGGCGCTCCTTCACGGTCCGGCCGGCGCGTTCCAGCGTGACCGCACCCGCCCCGCTGATCGAGGCGACGTTGAAGGAGAACGCCTGGGGGGATCCGATGTGGGGGCGCCCGAGTCTGCTGAAGAGGATGCGCAGCATCGCGCTGGCGTCGGTCGCGGTGCCGACGGTGGAGCGCGGGTCGGCCCCGAGCCTCTGCTGGTCGACGATGATCGCGGTGGTCAGCCCTTCGAGGACGTCGACGTCGGGCCGGGCCAGGGCGGGCATGAACCCCTGCACGAAGGCGCTGTAGGTCTCGTTGATCATCCGCTGCGACTCGGCGGCGATCGTGCCGAACACCAGCGAGCTCTTGCCCGAACCGGAGACGCCGGTGAACACGGTCAGCCGGCGCTTCGGGATCTCGAGGCTGACGTCGCGGAGGTTGTTCACGCGCGCGCCCTGCACGCGGATCAGGTCGTGGCTGTCGGCGGCGTGCTGCGCGGGCGGCTGCGTGCTCGCCCTCGGGGCGGTGGTCATCGTCTCTCCATCGTCGTCCGGACCGCCTGCGCGGTCCTCCTCGGCGTCTTCCGGCACGGTCGGGCCGGTGTTTCACGGCGCGTCCGGCCCTTCGGGGCGGCGCGGGGGTGTCGGTCCTGCGCGGGCGCAGGACCTCGTGGCGCGCGTCCGGCCCTTCGGGGCGGTGCGGTGCGGCCGCCGGCTCAGCGCTGCTGGATGCGGATCAGGTTGCCGGCGGGGTCGCGGAAGGCGCAGTCGCGGATGCCGTAGGGCTGGAGTGTGGGTTCCTGGACGACCTCGGTGTCGGTGGCCTGGACCCTGTCGAAGACCTGGTCGAGGTCGGACGCGGCCAGGAGGATCCACCCGTAGGTGCCCTTGGCCATCATCTCGGCGATGGCGGTGCGCTCGGCGTCGGTGATGCCGGGATCGGTGGCGGGCGGTGCGAGCAGGATGCCGGTGTCGGGCTGTCCGGTGGGGCCCACGGTGATCCAGCGCATGTTCCCCTGCCCGACGTCGTTGCGGACCTCGAAGCCCAGGACGTCGCGGTAGAAGGCCAGGGAGGCCTCGGGGTCCTCGTGCGGCAGGACGCTGGTGTGAATGGTGATGTCCATGGCCACCACGCTAGTTCCGGGCCGGTGAAGGGCGCTTCTCGATTCCTGACCGGTCGGGTCACCTGTTCCCCGGGGCCCGGGGGGAGGCGCGGCTCCGCTCCGGCCTCCCGGCGGGCGCCGGGGTGGGCCGGGGAGCCCGGCGCACGGGCCCGTGCGCCGGAGGCACGGGCGTGCCCGTGTTCCGGGCCGCGGGCCGAACGCCTC
>NZ_JBSHDN010000360.1:0-3279 GCF_053616335.1 Nocardiopsis sp. NPDC055824 | reverse complement strand
GCCCGGACGGGGGTCCCGTCCGGGCCGGTCCGCGCGGCGCCCGGGGGTCAGGCCTTCTCGTCGGCCAGCTCCTCGGCGCCCTTGCGCGTCTCCGTGTACCGGGAGACCGTCCCGGTGAGCTTGCGGGACAGCTCCTGGGGCGTCAGCCCCTGTGCCCGGAGGATGTCGTCGCGCTTGGCGTGGTCCAGGAACTCCTGGGCGATGCCGAACGTGCGCACCGGCACGTCCACGTCGTGGTCGCGCAGCAGGCGCGCCACCGCGTCACCCACGGCGCCCGTGCGGCCGTTGTCCTCGATGACGGCCACGACGCTGTGCTCGGCGGCCTCGCCGACCAGGGCCTCGTCCAGCGGCTTGACCCACAGCGGGTCGACGACGGTGACGCCGATGCCCTGGACGGCCATCCGGTCGGCGACCTCGCAGGCGACCTGGGCCATGGTGCCCACGCCGACGATGAGCAGGTCCTTGGCGTGGCCGTCGTCGGCGGCGCGGCGGAGCAGGTCCATGGAGCCGATCCGGCCGACCGCGTCCACCTGCTCGGCCACGGCGCCCTTGGGGTAACGCACGACGGTGGGGGCGTCGTCGACGGCGACCGCCTCGTTGAGCAGGAGGCGGAGGCGCTCGGCGTCGCGGGGGGCGGCCAGGCGGAGTCCGGGGACCACCTGGAGGATGGACATGTCCCACATGCCGTTGTGGCTGGCGCCGTCGTTGCCGGTGATCCCGGCGCGGTCCAGGCAGAAGGTGACGCCCTGGCGGTGCAGGGCGGCGTCCATGAGCACCTGGTCGAAGCAGCGGTTGAGGAAGGTCGCGTAGACCGCGACCACCGGGTGCAGGCCGTTCATGGCCATGCCCGTGGCCGCGGTGGCGGCGTGCTGCTCGGCGATGCCGACGTCGAAGATGCGGTCCGGGTAGGCGTCCGCGAACTTGTTGAGACCGGTGGGGTGGAGCATGGCGGCGGTGATGGCCACCACGTCCTCGCGCTCCGCGCCGATCTCCACCATGGCGTCGGCGAAGACCGAGGTCCACTTGACGGCCTTCGACCCGGGCTTGGCCAGGCCGGTGGCGACGTCGAAGGGGCCCGGGGCGTGGAACTGGTCCTCGTCGTGGTTCTCAGCCGGGGCGTAGCCCTTGCCCTTCTGGGTGATGCAGTGCACGATGACCGGGCCGCCGAAGTCGCGGGCGCGGCGCAGGGCCTTCTCCAGGCCCTGCTCGTCGTGGCCGTCGATGGGGCCGAGGTACTTGAGCCCCAGGTCCTCGAACATCATCTGCGGCTGGATGGCGTCCTTGATGCCCTTCTTGAGGCCGTGCAGGGCCTCGTAGATGGGCTGGCCCACGACCGGGGTGCGGTTGAGGGTGGTCTTGGCCAGGTCCAGGGCCTGCTCGTAGCCGGGGGCCATGCGCAGTGAGGCGAGGTGGTCGGCGAGCCCGCCCCTGGTCGGCGAGTAGGAGCGGCCGTTGTCGTTGACGACGATGACGAGGCGGCGGTCCTTGCGCTCGGCGATGTTGTTGAGCGCCTCCCAGGCCATGCCGCCGGTGAGGGCGCCGTCGCCGATGACCGCGACCACGGTGCGGTCCCTGCGGCCCCGCACCTCGTTGGCCTTGGCCATGCCGTCGGCGTAGGAGAGCGCGGTGGACGCGTGCGAGTTCTCGACGAAGTCGTGCTCGGACTCCGCACGGGAGGGGTAGCCGGAGAGCCCGCCCTCCGACTTGAGGTCGGAGAAGTCGTGCCTGCCGGTGAGGACCTTGTGCGCGTAGGCCTGGTGGCCCGTGTCGAACAGGATGGGGTCCTTCGGCGAGTCGAAGACCCTGTGCAGGGCGATGGTCAGCTCGACCACCCCGAGGCTGGGACCGAGGTGCCCGCCGGTCTGGGAGCAGGAGTCGACCAGGAAGTCCCGGATCTCCTGTGCCAGCGTCGGGAGCTGGTCGGCCGGAAGCTTCTTGAGAGCTTCCGGATTGTGTATCGACTCGAACAGTGCCACTGTCTCGTCAGTCCCCTCGTCCAGCGTGTCCGTTGAGTGTGCCAGCCCGGGCCCCTGACGTGGGCCGGTTTTGGCTACCGGCAGGTATACATACCCGAGTTTATGGGTGTGCGTCCACGGGTCCTACCCAGCCCTGCGACGGCTACGACCCCGGAGGCGGCCCGCGCGCGGCGGACCCCCCGCCAGGCGGCCGGAGCCGCGCGGAACGCCCCGCGTATCGCGGGTTTTGGCGTACATTACTCGGTTTCGGGAACGGAGTTGTCCCAGTTGCCCGGGCCGGGGGTGCCCGAGGGCGCTCCGGGGAGGCCGGGGCTCCCCGGGTCCGCCCCGCGCGTCCCGGCGGCCCCGGACGTGTCCGGGGTCACCCGAGGACGGCCTGTGCGAGCAGGCCGGCGGCGGAGGCGCCCACCACGCACAGCATCGCCACGCGCAGCCGCCCCGCGTCGAAGCGGCGGCGCAGGAGGTTGCCGAGCAGGAACCCGAGGACGACGAAGGGGACGGCGGCAGCACCGACCACGGCGGTGCGGACGTCCATCTGGCCGCCCGCGGTGAGCGCCGCCAGGGAGAACGCGCCGCCGAACAGGAAGAACGCGGCGAGGGTCGCCCGCACCCGCGAGGGCTCCTCGTGCTGGTAGAGCAGGGCCATCGGCGGTCCGCCCACCGAGGTGGCGGTGCCCGCGAAGCCGGACAGGGCCCCCGCGGCCACGAGCGACCCCGGGGTGATGCGCACGCGCAGGGACAGGACCGAGAGGGCGACGGCGACGAGCACCATGACGCCGACGGCGCCGGCGAGGGCGCGGGGTTCCAGGACGGCGACCACCCACACCCCCAGCACGGTCCCGGGCACGCGCGCGGGAAGGCCCCACGCGAGCCCCCGCCAGTCCACGTGCCGCCACTCCTGGAAGAGGGTCAGGACGGGCAGGACGATGACCGTCACCAGCAGGCTCCCCGGCATCAGCGTGGGGTCGAGGAAGGAGATGACGGGCGCGGCGACCAGGCCGAGTCCGAGGCCGACGGCGCTCTGGACCGCCGCCCCGAGCACGATCGCGACGACGCACACGAGGACGAACGCCCACAGGTCCGACTCCCCGAGGAGGCCGTGGCCGGTCGGTGAGAAGTACTCCGCGAGCGCCGGGGCGGCGGCCGGGTGGATCGGGAGGGCGGACGGGGGCGGGACTGCGGAGATATCTGCGGGCACGCCGTGGGACGTTACATCTCACTCATCCCTACCGGGATTAGGAGATAGGAGCATGGGATGACCGAATCGGGTGCGCGTCCGCGACCCGGCGGACGGCGGGGGCCC
>NZ_JBSHDN010000359.1:0-3286 GCF_053616335.1 Nocardiopsis sp. NPDC055824 | reverse complement strand
GGGCCCGCCGACGGGCCCCCGCCCCGCCGGAGGGGGGCGGACGCCCGTCCGGTCCGCTAGGCGGGGGAGTCGGTCAGGGGCAGCCCGCACCCGGCGCGCATGTCGAGCCACGTCTGGGCGGCCTGACCCGCGGCCTCGTCCTCGTAGGGGACGGGCACGCCGCCCTGGATCCGCGCCGGCGCCCAGTCCGCCCCGGTCACACTGCCCCGGTCGAAGGTGAGGGTGAGCACCCCCGTCTCGGCGGTGGGCCCCTCGACGTTGTAGAACACGAAGTTGCCCAGCCCGTAGTGCACGTAGGAGTCGCCGGTGAACCCGCCCGGGGACAGGACGTGCGCGTGGCCGCCGACCACGGCGGTCGCCCCGGCCGAGACCAGCTCCTCGGCGAGGGAGGGCGCGTGCGGCAGCGGGCAGTGCGCGCCCTCCAGGCCCCAGTGGAGGAAGACCACGACGTTGTCGTGCTCGGCCGCGGCCCCGGAGACCGCGTCGAGCATCCGCTCCCGCATCTCGTTCTTGGTGGAGGCCATGCCGGGCTTGCCCTCACCCGCGGTCCACTCCGCCACGAGGTGGTCGTCCATGACGTCGGTGGCGCCGAACAGGGCCACGCTCTGGCCGTTGACCTCGGCCACATGGGGTGTGTACGCCTCGTCGGCGTCGCGGCCCGCGCCGACCAGCGTGACACCGGAGGCCTCGCCGTTCTCCAGCGTGTCGATCAGTCCGTCCGTGCCGTAGTCCATGCCGTGGTTGTTGGCGACGGTGGCCACGTCCACGCCTCCGGCGGCCAGGGCCTCCAGGGCGCTCGGGGGCGAGCGGAACAGGAACTCCTTGTCGGGGGCGGGGGTGCCGCCCTCGGTGACGGCGGTCTCCAGGTTGACCATGGCCAGGTCGGCGGCGGAGAGCTGCGCGGAGACGGGGCCGAGCGCGGTGGCGGGGTCGGCCAGGCGGGGTTCGAGCATCCCCTCGAACATGACGTCGCCGCCGAAGGCGATGGTGAACGGCTCGTGGGAGGACTCGGACTCCGTGTCGGGGGAGGGCGGGGCGGAGGCCTCCGCCCCGGGGGCGACCGCGCCCTCCACCTCTTGCGTCTGCCCGTCACCCCCCGAGGAGCAGGCGGTCGCGGCCAGGAGGAGGGCGAGTGTCGCGGCGCCGGCCGACAGTGTCGTGCGCGTGCGCGTGCGCGTGCGCGTGCGGGGGCACGGGGGTACGGACTGCATTGCATGCTCCAGTGGGGGCGGGGGAAACGGAGGGCATGTCCTGAAAAGAGGACGCACATCATGCGTTTCCAGTTGGCCTTCATGAACGGATTGGCGGACATGGGCGTGCCGACCCGTCACCGGTGATCACCGGCAGTGCTCAGAGTAGGGCCGGCGGTCCCTTTTTCGTCGGTACGACATCGGCTGTATTCCGGTCGGTTTTCGGCCGCCCGCCGTCGATCGCACGCTCATGGCCAGCGGGTTCGGTCGAGGCCGCCGTGAGTGGGGTGAGAGTTTCCTGAGTTGCGGTAGAGGTCGTATTGGGGCAGCGAAAGCATCATTTCGGCTGCTGTGAGTTCCTTTTTCTCTTTCCTTGGCGCCGGCATCGGAGGGGGTGGGGGTGTCGTGCGAAGGGTCCTTCCGTCTCCGGGAGTTCCGTGCGTCGCGCACGTCTATCCGCTCTTTTCTCTCCAACGCCGCATTGTTCTCATGGGGCGCAAGGGGGTGCCTTGGGGTATAAGGCGTACTCGAAGACCGGTCAAACTAATCAACGAAGGTGCTTAGTGGATTACGTACGGGGGTTTACCTGAAAAAAATTCATCATCTTTCATGGCTCTCTGTTGTTTTGTGTGTACCCTGAGTAGTCGTCCCCACGCCTGCGAGCAGCTGATATCTCTCAGAGTGACATACTGTGAGCGGAGGGTATTTATGGCGATGGCGGACATTGCCTGAAAACGCGTGCGAGCCCGCAGTGGCTTGCTAACGTTTCGGTCCGTCGGCGGTTCGTCCCCGGAAAACCACTTCGGAGAACGCCGGACCACGACTCCCACGTGCGCGGGTCACCCCGCCGTTCCACCGCTCGCCGGTGACGGACCCGCACGGTCGTGGCAGCGGGACCGCACGAGTGCTCCGCCGCGACGCGGACACCCGGTCCGCCCACGACCACCAGCGCCACGACCGGCGCAACCCAGGCTGTCTCCGTGAAAGGTCCTAGCCGCACATGCGCAACACACTCCGTTACTCCTTCGCCACCGTGATGACCGCCGGGCTGGTCATCGCCCCCGTCACGGCGGCCTTCGCCGACACCACCACCGACGGCTCCGGCGGCATCGGCAGCGGCAACCAGATCGTCGTCCCCGTGGACATCGAGGCCGATCTGTGCGGCAACTCGCTCGCGGTGCTCGGCATCTCCTCGGCCAAGTGCACCCGGGTCTCGGAGGTCCTCTACGAGGTCAGCGGCCAGGGCGGGGCCGCCACCAGCGGCGCCGGCGGCATCGCCAGCGGCAACCAGATCATCGTCCCCGTCGACGCCGCCGTCGACGCGTGCGGGAACTCCGTCGCCGTCGGCGGCATCTCCGAGGCCGAGTGCCTGGAGGTCGTCGAGGTCCTGGAGCAGGAGAGCGCCGACGCGCCCCGTGCCCTCACGGACGGCTCCGGCGGGGTGGCCAGCGGAAACCAGATCATCGTCCCCGTCGACGCGGCCATCAACGTCTGCGGCAACTCGGTGGCCGTCCTGGGCGGCTCCAGTGCCAAGTGCACCACCATCATCAACATCATCCAGGCCTCCCCCGAGAACGAGGGCGGACCCTCCACCAGCGGCGCGGGCGGTGTGGCCAGCGGCAACCAGGTGCTCGTCCCCGTCGACGCCGCCGTCGACATCTGCGGCAACGCCGTCTCCGTGCTCGGCCTCGCCCAGTCCGCCTGCATGGAGACCATCTCCGAGGGCGGGGACCCCGACCCCGAGACCCCCGAGGAGCCCGAGGAGCCGGGTGGCGAGACCCCCGAGGAGCCCGAGGCCCCCGAGGAGGAGCCCACCGTTCCGGAGGCGCCCCGTGAGGAGGACAGGGGCGAGGACGACTCCAGCGTCAGCGGCGACCGGCCCGCCACCCCCGAGCCGCAGGCCGACGAGCAGCTCGCCGTGACCGGTACCGCTCTGGGCGGCCTCGTCGCCGCCGCGGTCGCCGCGATCGGCGCGGGCGGCGCGGGCCTGTACTTCGCCCGCAAGCGCAAGGCGTCCGCGGCCGCCGGCCACGAGGAGTAGGAGGCCCGGGTCCGGCAGGTCCGGACCGGGGTCGGGGCGCGGGGAGGGGAGGCTC
>NZ_JBSHDN010000358.1:0-3354 GCF_053616335.1 Nocardiopsis sp. NPDC055824 | reverse complement strand
GCGTCGACCGCTCCGGCGACCACCGAGCTCTCCCCGCCCGCCGGCGTCGGCCGCGTGAGATGGGTATAAGAGACAGGGGCCGGGTCAGCGGCGGTGTCCGGGGGCCCGCGCCAGCACCGCCTTCTGGAGGGCCTCCAGGGGACCGGCGCGGAACCGGCGCAGCCACAGCGTGGAGGCGGTGAGGAGCAGCGCGCACAGCGCCGCCCACAGGCCCATCACCCACCAGGGGCCCGAATCGGCGAGGCGGGTGGCCAGGCCCAGGCCGAAGCCGTGGAGGACCAGCACGCAGACGAGGTTCTGCGCCACGTAGCCGCTCATGGCCGTCCTGCCGAGGGACGACACCGCCGTGACCGCGCGGCCCCCGGGGTTCGCCCGGTCCAGCACCCAGCCGACCGCGCCGATCACGCCGAGCGCCACCACCGGGGCGGCGACGTAGCGGTCCAGGAGGGCCAGCCCGGGCCCGGCCAGGGTCGTGGCCAGGTTGAACGGCACCCCGACGCCCAGGCCCCACACGAGCAGGCGGCCCCGGATGCGGCGGCCGGCGGCGTCGTCCCCGAAGGCCCCGGCGCGGAACAGCCGCACGCCCAGCAGGAACATGAACACCATCAGGGCGAAGGTGAGGATCGGCTCGGCCCGGAAGAGGAGCACGTGGTCGAGCCGGAAGGCGACCTGGTCCAGGTAGCTCCCGTGGGCGTAGAGGTCCACGACCTCGGGCGGGGTCTCCCCTCCCGCCGCGGCCGGGTCGAGGACCATCACCGCGGTGAGGAGCCCGATGAGGGCCGCGTGCAGGGCCGCCGCCGTCCACATCACGGCGTCCCGCGCCCTCCGGGAGCGGGTCAGCAGCCAGGCGACCACCAGGGACGTGACCGCGTAGCCCATGAGGACGTCGGCGGCGAAGACCAGGGTGAAGTGCACGAGGCCCTCGGTGAACAGGAACAGCGCCCGCCACTTGTAGGGGCCGGGCCAGCGCTCCCCCCGCCGGGCCGCCGAGCGGAACTGGATCGCCAGGCCCACGCCGAACAGCAGGGTGAGCAGGGCGAGGAACTTGCCGTTGGCGAGGAAGAGGAACAGCCCCTCCCCCAGGGAGGCCGCGGACGGCGACTCCCGGAAGTCGGCGAGGGTGCCGAGGGACTGCGCCCCGAACAGGAAGCTCGCCTCGGAGCCGGGGGCGGTGAACAGCCACACGTTGGTGGCGAGGGTGCCCATGATGGCGACGCCCCGGAGGACGTCGAGCAGGGGGAGGCGCGCCCCCGCCCGGGCGGGGGTCCCGGTCTGCGGATCGGTCGTGGTCATGCGGACATCCCAGCTCTCGGTCGGACGTGGGTCACGAGCTCTCGGGGTCCGTGAAGAGCCGGTCGACGTAGGTGGTGAGGGAGGCGAGGACCGGGGCCTCGGCGAAGTCCCCGCCGGTGACGAGGTGGTGCACGGTCAGGCCGTCCACGAAGGCGACGAGGGCGGCGGCCTCCGCGCGGGCGCCCGTGCCGGGCGGCAGCTCGCCCGCCCGCAGGCCCTCGCCGAACGCCTGCTCGAACGCGTCGACGAGCTGCCGCGTCGTGGCCCTGTGCAGCCGGGACATCTCCGCGTCGGCCATGGTGGCCGGCAGGAACTCCAGCCAGACGGTGAGTTCCAGGCGCCGCTCGTCGTCGAGGGGGAGGAGGGTCTCCGCCGCGCGGAGGACCCACTCCCGGACGGTGGCGGGCCCCTCGCCCGCGGCGAGTGCCAGGAGGCGGGCCTCGCCCTGCTTGTACATGTACTCCACCCCGAACCGGAGCAGCTGGGACTTGGTGCGGAAGTAGCTCTGCACCAGCCCGACCGACACCCCGGCCTCGTCGGCGACGTCGGCGAGGGTGGTCCTCGCCAGTCCCCGCCTCCCCACCGAGCGCAGGAGTGCCCGGGCGACCTGTCGTCGCCGCTCGTCGTGGTCCGCCGTTCTCGCCATGAAAAAATAATACGACACTATTTTTAATATGGCGACAGGTCCCGTGGCCGGGACCGGCCGCGCCGCCCCCGGGACCGCGCGGCCACCGGCGCCGGGCGACCGCGTCGCGGCGCCCGTGACGCCCGCCACGGACTCCGCGAACGCCCGGGACCTGCGCTTGTGATGCAATAACAACGGGTTCGTGAACCCGCGAGGGATCCCGAGACCGGCAACAGCACATCGACAGAGGGAGGTTGGTCCCCCATGACCGACCGCGCGTACGTGATCGCAGGATCGGAGGCCACCGGCGGCGCCGGCATCCAGGCCGACCTCAAGGCCTTCCAGGAGCTCGGCGTCTACGGGATGGGGACGATCACCTGCATCGTCTCCTTCGACCCCGGCAACGGCTGGGGCCACCGGTTCGTCCCCGTCGCCCCGAACGTCATCGCCGACCAGATCGAGGCGGCGACCGCCTGCCACGACCTGGACGTGGTGAAGATCGGCATGCTCGGCACCCCCGACACCATCGACGTGGTCGCCGAGGCCCTCCGGCGGCAGCCGTGGCGGCACGTGGTCCTGGACCCGGTCCTGATCTGCAAGGGCCAGGAGGCGGGCGCGGCCCTGGACACCGACAAGGCGCTCACCGCCCAGATCCTCCCGCTGGCCACGGTGATCACCCCCAACCACTTCGAGGCGCGCACCCTCGCGGGCATGGAGCGCATCGACTCCGTGGACGACCTGGTCGAGGCCGCCCGCCGCATCCGCGAACTCGGCCCGGAGCACGTGGTCGTCAAGGGCGGCACGGAACTCCCCGGCCCGGACGCGGTGGACGTGTACTTCGACGGCGAGGAGGTGACGGTCCTCAGCGCCCCGAAGATCGGCGAGGAGCGCGTGAGCGGCGCCGGGTGCACCTTCGCCGCCGCGATCACCGCCGAACTGGCCAAGGGCGCCGAGGTGGGCGCCGCCGTCGCGACCGCGAAGGCGATGGTCCGCGAGGGGATCGAGAGGCGGCTGACCACGCACGCCCCGTTCGCCTCGGTGGTGCCGGTCGCCCCGCGCGGCTGACGCGCACGGCCTCCCGACCCAGGATTTCAGGAGAATTCGTCCCCTTTGGGAAGATTTTTTCTGCGGATCATGATTGGGAGCCGCCACAGCGGTGAGGGCAGGGACCAGGACCGAATGCCCAGCAGGAGGTTGACATGTCCGAGCAGAACCGCGCCGGCAACAAGGCCGACGAGTACAAGGGCAAGGCCAAGGAGTCCCTCGGCAAGGCCACCGGCAACGAGCAGTGGCAGGCCGAGGGCAAGACCGAGAAGACCACGTCCAAGCTCAAGCAGGCCGGTGAGAAGGCCAAGGACGCCCTCACCTCGGACAAGAAACCCAAGGCTCCGTTGTAACTTATAGTAATGCGGGGGCGGTGGTGACCTTGGCGTATC
>NZ_JBSHDN010000357.1:0-3379 GCF_053616335.1 Nocardiopsis sp. NPDC055824 | reverse complement strand
CCCCCGAGGCGTGGGCGCGGGCGGCCGGCCACCGCCCACCGGCCGCTCTCAGAAGGAAGAGACCTGTGAAAGAACCGGTGATGCCCGGAGCGGTACCCAACCCGCTCCGCAACGCCCTGGACCGCAGACTGCCCCGCATCGCCGGCCCCAGCGTGCTGGTGCTGTTCGGCGTCACGGGCGACCTGGCCAGGAAGAAGCTCCTGCCCGCGATCTACGACCTCGCCAACCGGGGGATGCTGCCGCCGGGCTTCGGCCTGGTGGGGTTCGCCCGCCGCGACTGGGAGGACCAGGACTTCGCCGAGCAGGCGCACGAGGCGGTGCGCAAGTACGCGCGCACGCCGTTCCGCGAGGACGTGTGGCGCCAGCTCAGCGAGGGCGTCCGGTTCGTTCAGGGCGACCTGGACGACGACGACGCGTTCGACCGCCTGGCGGAGACCGTGCGCGAGCTCGACGAGGTGCGCGGCACGGGCGGGAACTACGCGTTCTACCTCTCGCTGCCGCCCAAGCTGTTCCCGACGGTGGTCAAGCAGCTCAAGCGGTCCGGCCTGGCCGAGCCCGGCGAGGACGACGGGCCCGCGGGCGGGGGCGGCCTGCGGGTCACCCCCTGGCGCCGGGTGGTGATCGAGAAGCCGTTCGGCCACGACCTGGAGAGCGCGCAGGAGCTCAACGCGGTGGTGGACGACGTGTTCCCGCCGTCGTCGGTGTTCCGCATCGACCACTACCTGGGCAAGGAGACGGTCCAGAACATCCTGGCGCTGCGCTTCGCCAACACCCTGTTCGAGCCCCTGTGGAACCGCAGCTACGTGGACCACGTGCAGATCACCATGGCCGAGGACATCGGCGTGGGAGGACGCGCGGGCTACTACGACGGGATCGGCGCGGCCCGCGACGTCATCCAGAACCACCTCCTGCAGCTCCTGGCCCTCGTCGCCATGGAGGAGCCGATCTCCTACAGCGCGGACGCGATCCGCGCCGAGAAGGAGAAGGTCCTGGCCTCGGTGTCGCTGCCGGAGGACCTGGGGACCGGGACCGCCCGCGGCCAGTACGCCGCGGGATGGCAGGGCGGCGCGGCGGTGCGGGGCTACCTGGAGGAGGAGGGCATCCCCTCCGACTCCGTGACCGAGACCTACGCGGCGCTGAAGCTGGCGGTGGACACCCGCCGCTGGTCGGGGGTGCCGTTCTACCTGCGCACCGGCAAGCGGCTGGGCCGGCGGGTGACGGAGGTGGCCCTGGTGTTCCAGGCCGCCCCGCAGCAGATGTTCCCGCGCACCGACGTCAGCGAACTGGGGCAGAACGCCCTGGTGCTGCGCATCCAGCCGGACGAGGGCGTCACGCTGCGGTTCGGCTCCAAGGTGCCGGGCGCGAGCATGGAGGTCCGTGACGTGAGCATGGACTTCACGTACGGGCAGTCCTTCACCGAGGCCAGCCCCGAGGCGTACGAGCGGCTCATCCTGGACGTGCTCATCGGCGACCCGCCCCTCTTCCCGCGGCAGGAGGAGGTCGAGCTCTCCTGGCGCATCCTCGACCCGGTCGAGGAGTACTGGGCCGAGTCGGGCCGGCCCGAGCAGTACGGCTCGGGCACCTGGGGCCCGGAGTCCGCCGAGAACCTGCTCGCCAGGGACGGCCGCCAGTGGCGGCGCCCGTGACCAGCCACGACCACGCGGGGAGGAACCCATGACGCTCTACCTGCCGCGCACCACGACGTCGCAGATCACCGAGGCGCTCATGTCCGAGCGGCTCAGCGTCGGCGGCGGCGCCATGAACATGGTGCTGACCCTGGTCATCGTCACCGACGAGGCCGACCACTACGACGCCGTGCGCGCCGCCACCGAGGCGGGACGCGAGCACCCCTCGCGTGTGGTGGCCCTGATCCGGCGCGACCCCGACGCCGAACCCGCCATCGACGCCGAGATCCGCAGACCCGGCACCTCCGGGCCGGGCGAGGCCGTACTGCTCCGGCTGTACGGTCCGCTCGGCGAGCACGCGGACTCGGTGGTCACCCCGCTGCTGGTCCCCGACGCCCCCGTGGTGGCGTGGTGGCCGGGCGCGGGCCCCCTCAACCCGGCCGCCGACCCCGTGGGCCGCCTGGCCCAGCGCCGCATCACCGACGCGCTGCGCGCCCCCGACCCGTTGCGGGACCTCGTGGAACGGGTGGCCCACTACCGTCCGGGCGACACGGACCTGACCTGGACCCGGCTGACGCCGTGGCGCTCGCTCCTGGCCAGTGCCATGGACCAGCCGTGCGGGTGGGTGAACTCGGCGAGGGTGACGGCCGAGGCGCACTACCCGAGCGCCGAACTGCTGGCGGCGTGGCTGTCGGACCGGCTGGAGGCGCCCGTGGAACGGGCCGTCTCCCACGGCCCCGGGCTGACCGAGGTCAGGCTGACCACCTCGGAGGGGGACATCGCGGTCTCCCGGGTGGACGGCAGGGTGGCCACGCTGTCCCGGTTCGGGCAGCCGGACCAGACGGTGGCGCTGGCACGGCGCGGCGCCGCACTGGCGCTCGCCGAGGAGCTGCGCCGCCTGGACGCCGACGAGACCTACGAGAGCGCGGCCCACCACCTGGGTCCGCTGCTCGCGGAGAGCGGAGCACGAGGATGAGCGAACCGGAGATCGTCCGCCACGCGGACGCCGCGGGGCTGGCCGACAGCGTCGCGTTGAAGCTGGTCAACATGATCGTCCAGGCCGAGGCGGACAAGCGTGACTTCCACCTGGTCCTGACCGGTGGCGGGATCGGCATCCGCGCCCTGGAGGCGGTGCGCGACCACGCCAACGAGGCCGGGATCAGCTGGGCCCACGTCCACCTGTGGTGGGGGGACGAGCGCTACCTGCCGGACAAGGACCCCGAGCGCAACGAGACCCAGGCGTGCGCGGCGCTGATCGACTCGATCTCCGTACCGAGCCACCAGGTGCACCCGATCCCCGCCTCCGACGGGCTGGACGGGGGCCAGGTGGAGCACGCGGCGACCCGCTACGGCCGGGAGCTGGCGGTGGCGGCGCGCGGGGAGGGACCCGTGCCCGTGTTCGACGTGTGCCTGCTGGGGGTCGGCCCCGACGCCCACGTGGCCTCGCTGTTCCCCGGGCTGTCGGGGGTGCGCGAGGACGAGGCGTCCGTCGCCGCGGTGCGCGACTCGCCCAAGCCGCCGACGGAGCGGGTGACGCTGACGCTGCCGTCCATCCGCGCGGCCCGCGAGGTGTGGGTGCTGGCCTCGGGCGAGGGCAAGGCCGAGGCGGTGCGCCTGGGGCTGGCCGGGGGCAGCGTGGACGAGGCCCCGGTGGCCGGCGCCCGCGGCGCGGAGAGGACCGTGTTCTGGGTGGACGAGGCCGCGGCCTCCGAGCTGTAGCGCGAGACGGCGCGTGCGGGCGCCCCGGCCGGAAC
>NZ_JBSHDN010000356.1:0-3400 GCF_053616335.1 Nocardiopsis sp. NPDC055824 | reverse complement strand
GTGCGCGCACGGCCCCCGTCCCGGCGCCGGTGTCACCGTGTGACGCTCACGGGGCACATGAAGTTTCGCCTCGGGGTGGCTGGAACCGCCGGGGTTACTGGCGGTAGTTCTCGACCTCGGAGGCGGGGCGGACCCGCGCCTCGTCGGGGTCCTGGCCGAACTCGCTGCGGGCCCGCCGCTGCCGGAGCAGGTCCCAGCACTGGTCCAGCGCGGCCTCCACCTCCTCCATGCGGCCGCGTTCCTCCGGCTCCAGTCCCCCGGGGGCGGAGCGGAGCGCGTGCTCCTCGTCCATCAGTCCCCGGATGGTGGCCATGATGTCGTTCTCGGCGCTTTCGCTCATACGGCCATCGTCGGCTCGGCCGGTGGCGGGGGCAAGGCCCCCGGCCCCGGGCTTGCCCAGATCAGACCGGACGTTTACGGCCCGGGACGGCGAGGCGATCGGCCCTCGTTCGTCTGGGAAACTCCTACTACGGCCGCATTGACCACCACGCGCACGGGGCCGGGACGGCGGAATGCGTTCCACACCCCCGCGGTTGGATACCTGTAGGGGGTATGGTAATGGCATCTGGGCAGGAACAACACGGAAGCGGGACCATGGCTGCGACCCACGGTTACAGCAACGACAAGCAGAGTCACATCAACCGGCTGCGCCGGATCGAGGGACAGATCCGCGGACTCCAGCGCATGGTCGAGGACGACCAGTACTGCATCGACATCCTGACCCAGACGTCGGCCGTGAACAAGGCGCTGCGGTCCTTCTCCCTCGCCATCCTCGACGAGCACCTCAAGCACTGCGTGGCCCACGCCGTCGCCAACGGCGGCGAGGAGGCCGACGAGAAGGTCCGCGAGGCGTCCGAGGCCATCGCCCGCCTCGTCCGCTCCTAGGGGGCGCCCCCGGACTCCCCCGCGCCGCGGCCGGACACGGCCCGGGCGGCCGCCGGAGCCCCGACGGCCGGGCCCCGCCCGGGGCCCGGCGCACGCCGCCGGCCCGCGCGGCCTCAGTCCTCTCCGTAGCGCTCCCGCTCGTTCTCCAGCAGGCGCGCCCCCTCCTTGCCCGAGGTCGCGGCGTCCAGGTAGTCGACCGCCTCGTTGGCGACGAACGACGAGGGGCGGCCGTCGTCGGCGAAGCCCAGCCGCGACACCTCTCCGCCGGTGAACGCCCGGATCCCCCAGTTGGCCAGGATGCGGGCCCGGGCGGTCGGGGACGGCACCGCCATCATGTGGTAGCCGCGGGTGACGCCCAGCGCGGGAAGGCCGGTCAGGTCGAACTTGAGGACCCGCGCGAGCGCGTCCCTGCCGCTCAGGTCCACCACCAGTCCCATGTCCTTGTGCCGGAAATCGCGCAGCGGACGCCCCAGCAGGGAGGCGACGACGTTCTCCGCGGCGGTGGCGGCCTGGCGTGTGGCGTACTGCGCGGTCGGCGGGCAGTAGGCGCCGCCGTCCTGGGCGAGGTTGGGGACCGCCGCGGCGTCACCGATGGCGAACACCTCCGGGACCCCGGGCACGCGCAGGTCGGCGTCCACCTCCAGGCGGCCCCGCTGGGTGGGCCTGTCCAGGGTCTCCATGAGCGGGCTGGGCGAGACGCCCGCCGTCCAGATCAGTGTCCGGCAGGGCAGGGCCCGGCCGTCGGTGAGGACCACCTTGTCGGCGCTCACCTCGCGCACGGACACCTTGAGCTTGACCTCGATCCCCAGGGAGCGCAGCAGGTCGAGCGCCTTGCGGCCCAGCCGGTCGCCGAGCTCGGGCAGCACCTTGGGCGCGATGTCGACGAGGTGCCAGCGGATCACCGAGCGCAGCTCCGGGTAGCGCTTGGCCGCCTCCTGGCAGAGCCGCATCAGGGAAGCGGCGGTCTCGACGCCGGTGTAGCCCCCGCCGACCACGACGAAGCGGCAGCGCTCCTCACGCTCGGCGGGGTCGCGGGTGTCGTTGGCCAGTTCCAGCTGGGCGAGGACGTGGTCGCGCAGGAGCACGGCCTCCGCCAGGGTCTTGGCGCCGTAGGCGTGCTCGGTGAGCCCGGGGATGTCGAAGGCCCGGGTGAGTCCCCCCGGCGCGAGCACCAGCCGGTCGTAGCGGAGGGGCGCGAGCTCACCGGTGGGCCGGCGGACGAGGACGACGCGGTCACGGGTGTCCACGCCGACGGCGTGTCCCGGGACGAGCCTGGTCTCCCTGGTGAGCCGGTGCACGGACATGGCGACCGACTGGGGTGTGAGCAGCCCTGAGGCGACCTGGGGCAGCAGCGGGCTGTAGAGCATGTAGTCGTGCGGGGCGACGAGGGCGATGTCGGCCGCCCCCGCCGGGATACGGCGTTCGAGGTGACGCAGGGTGTGGAGTCCACCGAAACCTGCGCCGACCACCACGATCCGAGGCCGAGACATATACACCGCTCCTTCTCCGTGTCGTGGTACGGGACGTCATGGCGTGTCTGGGGGACGTTGGACGCAGGCGTACCCACTATCACCGCGGCCAAATGTACGACCGGAGGAGGCGATCCGGGACGTTTCCCGCCGGGGGTCCCGGGGACTTTGTCGCCTCTTGGCCCGGGACGGGAAAGGCATACGCGTCCTTCATCCCCGCGAAACCCCGGGATGACCTGCGATCCGGAACACTGGTGACTGTATGTAACGACACGATCACGAAACGTGTCGCAGCCTGACCTGGAAGGAGCAGTGAAAAAGCATGCGTGCGTTCACCAGGATCGCCGCCACCACCGCCCTGGCCGGAGGACTGACCGTGCTCGGCACGGGCGCCGCCCTCGCCGCCTCGGCGGAGGGCCCCGGGGAGTGGTCTCCCCACGGGACCTTCGAGACCGTCACCGTCCAGGCCCTCGTGGACTGGATCGACCGCAACGCCTCCGACCCCGGGAAGGACGCCGACCCCGTTCCGGCGGACGTTCCCGCGGAGGAGGCCCCCGAGGGCGCCCAGGGGCCGAGCGGTCCCGCCGGGCCGAACCAGGGGAACCCGGCGCAGGAGGCTCCGGCGCAGGAGGCTCCGGCACAGCAGGCTCCGGCACAGCAGGCGCCCGGACAGGGGGCCCCGAGCCAGGAGGCTCCGGCACAGCAGGCGCCGGGCCAGGAAGCACCCGGACAGCAGGCGCCCGGGTCCGCCGCCGAGGACGGCGCCCCCGGCGGGGCGACCGGCCCCGGGAGGCCGCAGGAGGACGCGCCCGCCGACGCGGACGCCCCGGCGCAGGCCCCGGCCGGTGTGGTCGAAGCCCCGTCCGAGGCCACCGCGGAGGAGGCGCCCGCGGAGGAGGCGCCCGCCGACGCGGACGCCCCGGTGCAGGCCCCGGCGAAGCCCGCCGACGCGATCGGCGCGCGGCCGTAGGCGCGCCGCCGGGAGACCCCTCCGCGGGGAGTCCCGGCGCACTCCCGTGGGGGGCGGGGACGGGCGGCAGGCCGGC
>NZ_JBSHDN010000355.1:0-3487 GCF_053616335.1 Nocardiopsis sp. NPDC055824 | reverse complement strand
GGGCCCCGGCGGCGCCGCCCCCGCGCGAAGCAGTCTCGGGGCCGCCTCCGGCTCTTCGCCGGGGCGGCCCCGCGGAAGGGCGCGTCAGAGGATCCGACGGGCCCCGGGGATCGCGCGGACCGCGGCGGCGAGCGCCCAGCAGGCGGGGACCGCGAGGGCGGCCATGCCCAGGAACTTCACCGCGGCGGGTGCCTCCCAACCGCTCAGCGCCGTTCCGAGCCCGACCAGCACCAGCGGGTGCAGGAAGTACACGGCGAAGGCGTTGTCGGCCAGGAACGCGGAGGGGCGGGTCCGCCGGTCGAGGAAGCGGCGGAAGGACACCATCAGCGCGAGGGTCACGCCGACCGCGAAGAACGTCTCCGCCACCATGTGGAACAGCGCCGGAGCGGTCCCGGGGGCGTTCTCCGGCCCGAGGACGAGCCCCCCTCCCAGGAACGCGGCCAGGCCGAGGACGGCCGTCGCGCCCCCGTACCAGCCGGCCCGGCCGGGCAGGCGGGTGAACCAGTTGCGGCGGTAGGCCAGCACGCCCACCGTGAAGAGGGCCGCGTACTGGGGCAGGTAGTCGGGGCTGGGCAGCCCCACGAACGGCCAGTAGGGGGCGGGGTTCACCCAGCGCCAGACGAACGACACCAGGGCCAGGGCCACGGTGAAGGCGACGACCGGACCGAGCCAGCGCAGCGGGGCCGTGTCCTCCGGGCGGGAGGCGGGGAGGACCGCCGTGCCCCGGCGCTCGGCGCGGCGCTCGCGGAAGCCGCGCACCATGACGTAGGTGAGGCTGAGGACGAGCAGGACCTCGACGAACCACATGGGGCCGGGGTCGAAGGTGATCACGTAGAAGAGCCAGTAGGGCATCTCCGCGCCCTCGGCGGCGGCTCCTTCCGCGAACATCCGGTAGGTGCCGGTCGTGAGCAGCGGCCGTACGAGCAGGGCGAACAGCAGCAGGGGGACGCCCAGGCGCACCAGGCGCTCGCGGACGAACCCCCGCCGCCCCCTCCGGTCCCTCGCTCCGGGCACGAAGTAGCCCGCGAGCAGGAAGAACAGGCCCATGAAGTAGGTCTGGTCGACGACGACCAGGAGGTCGAGCAGCCCGCCCGTGGGGTCCTGCGCGGGCTCGGTGTAGAACCAGACCGGGATGTTGCCGTAGGTGAGTGCGACATGGTGCAGCACGACCAGGACGGTCATCGCCACGCGCAGGTTGTCGACGTAGTGCAGGCGTCTCGGGGGCGGTGGCGCCGCCTCCGGGCTCAGGGCGGGCGCGGGTTGCTGTGTCATGGGGTCCTCGTGATGGGGGTGTGCGCCGGTCAGTCGGCGCGGGTGGCGCGGACGAGCTGTTCGCCGAGTTCGGCGGCGTGCGCCATGAGGTCGTGGTCGGGGTGGACGCGCCAGTACTCGAACATCCCGTCGGTGGCGGACTGCTGGGTCACGGCCATCGCCCGCACGTCGAAGTCGCGGAACTCGCCGCTCCTCTGCCCCTCCCGGTAGAGCCCCTCCAGGGACTCGTAGAGGGGTTCGGACTCGCCGGCCCCGTACCGGGGGGAGCCGTCCGGCCTGAGCGCGTGGATGAAGATCTGCGCCAGGGCCGCCATGCGGCTCCGGTGCTCCAGCGCGTAGGCGGCCACACCCCGCACGTGTGCGCGGAGCATGTCGGCGGCGTTGTCCTGGGCGAGGAGCCGCGGGACGACGGACTCGGCGATCTCCGTGTAGACGCCCGTCACCAGCTGGTCCATCAACTCGTCCTTTCCCGCGAAGTGATACGAGATCACGCCCTTGCTCACGCCCGCCTCCTCGGCGATCCGCGCCAGTGAGGCGTTGGGATAGCCCACCTCGGCGATGGTGTCGATCGCCGCGGCGACGATCTGCGCCCTGCGGGCCTCCTCGATGAAGGACCTTTTCTGACCGGCTGGATTATTTTCTGACCGCATGGCCAGAATCTAACACAGGAGGCCAGGAATCCATGGGGGATGTCCCTGAACCGCCCCTGGTCCGCCCCCGTCGGGCCGGGGGTGGAAACCCCGGGACGGCACGGTCCCGTCCCCCGGCGGCCGAGCCGAGGTCCCCGACCGGAGGCGCCCACCGGCCCGGCCGGTCGGCCCCTGGAGGCCGATCGCCGGGGAGCGGGGGCGGGAGCGGCCTGGACGGGCCCGCCCCCACCCGGGCGCTCCTCGGCCGACACGGGCGGGGGCGGGCAGGCTCCCTCCCGGACGCCGCGATCGGACGCCGGCCGGAACTCCTCGCCTCCCGGACCGGCCGCGGCCCGGGTTCCCCGGCCCTCGTCCACAGGCCCTGGAGAATCCACGGGGACAGGGGTACCGTTGTCCGTAGGCGCGGTCCCGCGCCCAACCCCCGGTCCCGGTGCTCGCGCCACCGGCTGTGAGGGGGCAAAGGGGACTCAGGGTCCTCGGGACGCCGGTCCGATGTGCCCCACCGGCGGGGCGGAGGGAGCGCGAGTTCCGACGCTGTCGCCGAGGAGCCGTCATGACCAGCCACAAGGCCTTCAAGCAGCGCGTGCGCGCCCGCATGGACAAGACCGGCGAGAGCTACACCGCCGCCCGCGCGCACCTGATCGGCCGCACCGGAACCGCACCCCGGTCCGACCGCGCGTCCTCCGAGCCCGCCGTCGGGCCCGGGAGAACCGCCGCCGACCGCTCACCCGCCGTCCAGCCCCCGCCCGGCGGGGAGCACACCGTGTCCGCCGACGCCCCTCCCACGAACGGGGCCCCGGCCGGCTCCGCCGGTCCCACCGGCGCATCCGCCCCGTCAGCGGCCGACCGGCGCACCACGGGGACGATGCGCGGCCGAGTCACCGACGACTCCGTGCGGGAGCACACCGGCCGCGACTACGCCGGATGGTTCGCCCTGCTGGACGGCTGGAACGGCACCGCCCGCACCCACACCGAGCTGGCGGCATGGCTGGGCCGGGAGCAGGGCGTCCCCGCTTGGTGGGCGCAGACCGTCACGGTCGCCTACGAGCAGGAGCGCGGGATGCGGGTCGCGGGCCAGAAGAAGGACGGGTTCGCGGTCAGCGTCAGCAAGACCGTCCACGCGCCGGTCGAGCGCCTCTTCGCCGCCTTCGTCGAGGAGGGCGAGCGCGGGAGGTGGCTGCCCGGCCACGACCTGTCGGTGCGCACCTCCACCGAGCCCCGGCGCCTGACCGCCGACTTCGACCGGTCCACACGGATCAGCGCCAACTTCACCGCCAAGGACGGTGGCAGGAGCACGGTCGCCTTCGAGCACACCAAGCTGGCGGACGCGGAGACCGCCGCCGAGACGAAGGCGTTCTGGAGGCACCGGCTGGGGCAGCTCAAGGTCGTGCTGGAGGGGCACGGGGACCGCCCCTGAGCCCTGCGGGACCCGAGCCGTTCCCGGACCCCGGGGCTGCCCGCCCCCGGCACGCCGTCCTTCACGGCCGTCGGGGGCGGGGGCGCCCTCCCCGGTCCGAGCGCGTGGGCCGCCCCGCCCGGACGGCGGGGCGGCCCCCGGCCGAGCG
>NZ_JBSHDN010000354.1:0-3631 GCF_053616335.1 Nocardiopsis sp. NPDC055824 | reverse complement strand
GGGTCCGCGCGGCGGACCCCGCCCACGGCCGTGTCCTGGGTTTTGATGGGGGTCTCCGGACCGGGCCCGGGGTGCGTCGGGGGAAGGGAAGGACGGCGGAGAACCGACGCCCCAGTGTGACCGCGCCTCGGACCCAGGGTCACCAGGTACAGGTGACCCGCCCTGAACAGGCCGAAAGCCGGGTCACCCGGCGACCGCGTATCCATAACCAGTGCATAACGGACTAAACCCGTCTCGTTACTGCCGGATGTGCTCGGGGAGGGAGACCCCGTACCAGCGCCGCCGCTCCGTGTCCCGACCGGCGGCGGCAGCCGCGGCCCAGCGCCGCGCACCGCCCGCACCAGGCGTCCCACCATCCGAATGCGCGGCGCACCCGTCCTGCCTTCCCGGTCGGGGGCGCCGCCTCGCGAATCACCGAGGAGCAGTCGTGAAGAAGCAGGTACCAGCGATCAGCCGAGGAACCTGGGGCCGCCGAGACGCACTCCGACTGGGCGGCGTGGGGCTCGCCACGGTCGGCCTCGCCGCCTGCACCCGGGTCGACGGGGGAGGCGGCGGGGAAGAAGGGGGACAGTCCACCCTGGAACGCCTGCGCGAACAGGGCTTCGTGAGCGTCGGCCTCGCCAACGAGATCCCGTTCGGGTTCATCGACGGCAGCGGCGCCCCCGCGGGGCAGTCCCCGGCCGTCGCCAGAGCGGTCTTCGAGGAGCTGGGCGTCCCGGAGATCCAGCCGACCCCGGTCACCTGGGACGGCCTGATCCCCGGCCTCCAGGCGAACCGATTCGACGTTCTCGCCGCCGGCGTGTTCATCACGCCGGACCGCTGCGAGCAGGTCGCCTTCACCGAGCCCACCGCCACGTCCCCCGAGGCCTTCCTCGTCAACGAGGGCAACCCCGAGGGCATCGAGCACTTCACCTCGTTCGTGGACAACCCCGACCTGACCCTGGCCGTCCTCAACGGCTCGGTCGAGCAGAGCTACGCCGAGTACTTCGAGGTGCCCGAGGGCCAGCTGGAGCTCATCCCCGACCAGACCACCGGCTACGAGCTGCTGGAGGCGGGCCGGGTCGACGCGGTGTCCATGCTGAAGGTCTCCCACGAGTACCTCCTCATCGACCGCGGCGGCCCCTTCGAGGTCACCGAGGCGTTCTTCCCCGAGATCGACGGCCGGGAGGAGAAGGGCTGGGGCGGCCTGTGCGTCCGCCAGGAGGACACCGAGCTCCTGGAGGAGATGAACCGCGTCATCGCCGAGTTCAAGGAGAGCGGACGCCTCCTGGAGCTGGGCGAGGAGTGGGGCTTCACCGAGGCGGACCTCCCCGACGACACGACCACCGCCGAACTCTGCGAGGGATGACCACGACGTGGACTTCCTGATCGAGCAGCTCCCCCGATATCTCGACGGCGCTCTGATCACCGTCCAGCTGACCGCGGGCGGCAGTGCGCTGGCCTTCGTGCTGGCCATGGTCTTCGGGATCCTGGGCAGCATGAAGCACTGGCTTCCCCGGGCCGTGGCCACGGTCTACGTGGAGGTCTTCCGCGGTATCGCCGCACTGGTCCTGATGTTCTGGATGGCGTACGCCCTACCGCTGGTGTCCGGCTACAAGCTGGACGACACCTTCGCGGCGATCGTCGCCCTGGGCATCAACCTCGGAGCCTACGGCGCCGAGGTGGTGCGCGCGGCCGTCAACGCCGTGCCCAAGGCCCAGGTGGAGGCGTGCGTCGCGCTGAACATGTCGTGGTTCCAGCGGACCCGCCTGGTGGTGCTCCCCCAGGCGTGGGCGCAGATGCTGCCCACGTTCGGCAACCTGGTCATCGAGCTCATGAAGGCCACCGCTGTGGCCTACCTCATCGGTGTGGCCGACCTGACGGCCGTGGCGCAGCAGATCCGCTCCGCCACGGGTGAGACGGTCCTGGCCTTCACCGGAGCCCTCATCCTCTACTACCTGATCGCGCAGGTGCTGATCTTCGGCATGCGACTGCTCGAACGCCGCGCCAACCGCAAGCTGGGACGGATCCCGCCCGGAGGCACCGGGCTGCTGGCGCTTCTGCGGCCCCCGTCCGTGGGCACGAAGGTGGGTGTCGCCAAGTGATCTGGGACTTCGAGTTCACCCTGGAGGTCATGCCGGACCTCCTGCGCGGCCTGTGGGTCACCGTCCAGGCCACCGTGTTCGGCTACCTGATCGCGCTGGCCCTGGGCCTCGTGATCGCCATGGTCCGCCGGATCCCGGTGCTCGGGACGATCGTCCACGTGGTGATGGAGTTCATCCGCACCACGCCGCTGCTGGTGCAGCTGGTCTTCGTCTTCGCCCTCGTGCCCGCGGGCTTCTCGCCCCTGATGGTCGGCATCATCGTCCTGGGGGTGCACTACGCGGCCTACACCGCCGAGGTGTACCGCTCGGGCATCGAGGGCGTGGCCGTGGGCCAGTGGGAGGCGGCGCGCGCGCTGAGCCTCCCGGCCCGGCGCACGTGGGGGGCGATCGTGCTGCCGCAGGCGATCCGCAAGGTCATCCCCGCGCTGGGCAACTATCTCATCGCGATGTTCAAGGACACCCCGCTGCTCTTCGCCATCACGGTCGTGGAGCTCCTGGCCACCGCCCAGCAGGTCGGCCAGGCGAGTTTCAAGATCGTGGAGGCGTTCACCCTCGTCGGGTTCCTGTTCCTCCTCGTGAGCATCCCGTCCGCGATCATCATCCGACGACTGGAGCGACGCTATGCCGCCGTCTGACACCCCTACGAACGCACGGCCCCAGGGTGGCGGGGCCGGGGCCGGGGGAGGCCCCCTGATCGTCTTCGACCAGGTGGTCAAGCGCTTCGGCGACCTCACCGTCCTCGACCACCTGGACTTCTCGGTCGACCCCGGGGAGCGGGTCACCCTCATCGGGCCCAGCGGTTCGGGGAAGACCACCATCCTGCGCCTGCTGATGACCCTGGAGAAGGT
Organism: Nocardiopsis sp. NPDC055824; assembly: GCF_053616335.1. NCBI lineage: Bacteria > Bacillati > Actinomycetota > Actinomycetes > Streptosporangiales > Nocardiopsidaceae > Nocardiopsis > Nocardiopsis sp. NPDC055824. Next base: position 699 of record NZ_JBSHDN010000354.1, on the reverse strand, counting down.
CACCGAGGGCGTCATCCGGGTGGGCGGCGAACCGTTCAGCCACATGCCCCGCGGCGGTTCGGGAGGGCTGGTCCCGGCCGGCGAGAGCTACCTGCGCGAACGCCGCAAGCGCATCGGCATGGTCTTCCAGCAGTTCAACCTGTTCCCGAACATGACCGTGCGGCAGAACGTCATCGAGGCCCCGGTCCACGTCCTCGGGATCCCCAAGGAGGAGGCGAACGCCAAGGCCGAGCAGCTGCTGGACCTGGTGGGCCTGGCGGACAAGGTCGACGCCCACCCGACCCAGCTGTCCGGCGGCCAGCAGCAGCGCGTGGCGATCGCCCGCGCGCTCGCGATGAGCCCGGAGATCCTTCTCCTGGACGAGGTCACGTCGGCGCTGGACCCGGAGCTGGTGGCCGGTGTCCTGGACGTCCTGCGCGAGGTCGCCGAGAGCACGGACATCACCATGCTCTGCGTGACCCACGAGATGGGTTTCGCCCGCGACGTGTCGCACCGCGTGCTCATGTTCGACCAGGGGCAGATCGCGGAGGAGGGGACGCCGGACCAGATCTTCGGCGACCCGCAGGAGGAGCGGACCCGGTCGTTCCTCAGGTCGGTCCTGGACAACGGGGTCTGACACCGGCCGCCGCCCGGCCCGGTCCACGGCGCGGCGGGACGGCGTGCCACGGGGCGGGCCCGGGTCGGAGCACGACCCGGGCC
>NZ_JBSHDN010000353.1:0-3667 GCF_053616335.1 Nocardiopsis sp. NPDC055824 | reverse complement strand
GGGCGGCTCCGTCGCGGGGCCCGCGTCAGAGGCGGGCGGCGGCGGGCTTGCTCGCGCCGTCGAGGCGCTTGGGCGCGGCGTCGCCGAGGAAGCTCGGCTTGTGCACCTGGGCCGTGGTGACCAGGTGCTCGACGAGCTCCTCGGCGTCCAGGCGCTTCTCGATCTGGCGCAGGTCGGGGATCTTGGCGGCGGTCTCGACCTGGCGCGGGGTCAGCATGGTGCAGCAGTCCTCGTCGGGCAGCTCCGAGATGGCCAGGGTGCCGATCCTGCGGGCCTGGTCCATGATCTCGGTCTTGTCCATCCCGACGAGGGGGCGCAGGATCGGCAGGTCGACGGCGTCGTCCAGCGCGGTGAGGTTGGTCATGGTCTGGCTGGAGACCTGGCCGAGGGCGTCCCCGGTGACCAGGCACTCGGCGCCGAGGTCGTCGGCGAGGGCCTCCGCGGTCTTGAGCATCAGGCGCCGCTGGGCGACGATCTGGAGCCGTTCGATGCCGGAGCTCTTCAGCTGCTGCTGGGCCTTGCCGAAGGGGATCACGAACAGGCGCGAGCCCACCTGGTAGCGGTCCAGCTGGCGGACCAGGCTGTAGGCCTTGTAGATGGACTCCGGGCCGGTGAACGGCATCCCGGAGAAGTGCAGGAAGTCGACCTTCAGCCCGCGCCGGATCATCCGGTGCGCGGCCACGGGGGAGTCGATCCCGCCGGACATCAGCACCAGTCCGCGACCGCTCATCCCCGCGGGCAGGCCGCCCTGGCCCGGGATGCCGTCGGTGAACACGAACGCCTCGTCCTTGTCCACCTCGACGTACAGGGTGTTGTCGGGCCGCTTCAGGTTCACGGGGTAGCCGTGCGCCTCGATGACCTTGGAGCCCAGGTACCCGGCCAGCTCGGAGGAGGTCATCCCGAAGCGCTTGTCGCGGCGGCGCGCGCGCACCGCGAAGGAGCCCTGGCGGCCGGCCAGGGAGCGCACGCCGATGTCGGTGATGGCGTCCAGGTCCTTGGCCACCCGGCGGACCAGGTGCACCCACACCACGCCCATGACGTTGGCCATGCGGTCGGCGATCTCCGCGACCTCCAGGTCGGAGGCGCCGGGCTTGCGGACGATGATGACGCCCGCGCCGCGCTGCGAGAGGCGGACCTCGCCCAGGTCGCGCACGGACGCGCGGATGTTGTTGTGGAGCCGCCGTTCGAACAGCTTGCGGTTGGAGCCCTTGAGGACGATCTCGCCGAGCTTCATGAGCACGCAGAGCTCGCCCAGCCCGGCCTCGGCTCCTACCTCGGTGACGGGGAGCGGCGCGGACTCGAGCGACGCGGACATGGTGCTACCTCCGGTGAATGCCTACGGCCCGGTACGAGGTGGGAGCGTCGGCGGTGGAACCGGGTGTCCAGCGCCGCCCTCCAGTATCGAACATCCCCCCGACCGCTCGAACCGTTTTCCGACGGGGTGGGAGGGCATGCGGCGGTAAACACAGTGTTGCGGCGGTCCCGGACGCGGACGCGCCCCCTCCCCTGGGAGCTGGGAAGAGGGCGCTCACCGGCCCGGGGCCGGCGCACGTGGCCGGCGGCCGACGGGGCCGGTGGTGTCCGGGAGGCACCGGAGGTCCGTGTTCCGACGGTTCCGGCCCGTGTCGTGGGCGCTCCCGGAGCTCGCGGCGGGCCTAGCCGAAGAAGACCTCGGCCTCCTCGTAGCGCTCGGCCGGGACCGTCTTGAGGGTGTCGGTGGCCTCGGCCAGGTCGACGCGGACGATGGCGGTGCCCTGGAGGCCGACCATCTTGCCGAACGACTTGTCGTGCACGGCCTCGATGGCGTTCACACCCAGGCGGGTCGCCAGCACGCGGTCGAACGCGGTGGGGGTGCCGCCGCGCTGCACGTGCCCCAGGACCACCGAGCGCGCCTCCTTGCCGGTGCGCTTCTCGATCTCCTCGGCGAGGCGCTGGCCGATGCCGCCCAGGCGCACGTGCCCGAAGGAGTCGGTCTCGCCGGTGGCCAGCTCCATCTGGCCCTCCTTGGGGTGCGCGCCCTCCGCGACGACGATGATCGGCGCGTACTGGGTCTGGAAGCGGCTCTCGACGTGCTTGACGACGTCGTCGATGTCGAAGGGGCGCTCCGGGATGAGGATGACGTTGGCGCCGGCGGCCATGCCCGAGTGCAGGGCGATCCATCCGGCGTGGCGTCCCATGACCTCCACGACGAGGGCGCGGTGGTGCGACTCGGCCGTGGTGTGCAGGCGGTCGATCGCCTCCATGGCGATGTTCACGGCCGTGTCGAAACCGAAGGTGTAGTCGGTCGCGTTGAGGTCGTTGTCGATGGTCTTGGGCACGCCCACGACGTTGACGCCGCGGTCGTGCAGCTGGCGGGCCACGCCCAGGGTGTCCTCGCCGCCGATGGCGACCAGCGCGTCGACGCCGAGCGCGGCCATGTTGTCCTTGACGCGCTCCACACCGCCCTCGATCTTCATGAGGTTGGTGCGGGACGAGCCCAGGATGGTGCCGCCCCGGGGGAGGATGCCGCGCACGGACTCGACGTTCAGCGGAACGGTGTCGCCCTCCAGCGGTCCGCGCCAGCCGTCCCGGAAGCCGATGAACTCGTACCCGTAGTCCTTGATGCCCTTGCGGACCACGGCGCGGATGACCGCGTTCAGACCAGGGCAGTCTCCGCCACCGGTCAGCACCCCGACTCGCATACGAATTCTCCTCGACGTTGTGTGTTCCCACGGCGCGAGACGCCATATGGTCTAGACCATAGTGGGCCCGGCTCCCCGTGGCCAACCCGGGGAGGTGAACAGCCCCGGAACGCCGTCGCCGTACGCGTGGGAGCGCGACCGGAACCGGGCGGGGGCGCTGTCCGCTACTCGTCCAGGCCCTGGTCGATCGCGTACCGCACGAGCTCGACCCGGTTGTGCAGGTGCAGCTTGGTGAGGGTGTTCTGCACGTGGTTCTGCACGGTGCGGTGGGAGATGGTCAGGCGCTGGGCGATCTGCTTGTACGCCAGCCCCTTGGCCACCAGGCGCAGCACCTCGGTCTCACGCGGGGTCAGCGCGGGCGCCCGGGGCTCCCGGACGCGGTCGGACGACGACAGCCTGCGGTACTCGCCCAGCACGAGCCCGGCCAGTCCCGGGGTGTACACGGCCTCGCCGGTGTTCACGCGGCGCACCGCGTCGAGCAGCTCGTCCCGCCCCGCCGACTTGACCAGGTAGCCGGTGGCCCCGGCCTTCACGGCCGCCAGCACGTCGTCGCCGGCCCCGCTCGCGGACAGGACCAGTACCTGCGGGGGCTCGGGCATCGCGACGAGGCCCGCCGTCAGCTCGACCCCGGTCATGTCCGGCAGGTGCAGGTCCACCACCGCCAGGGTGGGACGCGCGGCCGGGGCGATGCGCAGCGCCTTGGCGCCGTCGCCCGCCGTCCCCACCACCTCGATCCCGGCCTCGCCCAGGTCGCGCGCGACCGCCTCGCGCCACATCGGGTGGTCGTCCACCACCAGTACCCGGATCTCCTCGGTCGCCATGCAGGGACCCTATCCCGACCGGGGCGGCCCCGTGCGGGCGGTTCGCGAACCCGTGCGGGACGTGTCGGCGCGGGGGCCGCACGGGTTCGCCGTCCGGGGTGCGCAACGGCGCAGGGGCGCGGGGGGCCGGCCCGCCCCCCCCGCGGCGCTGTGTTGTCGGTGGTG